>USGR01000133.1 GCA_900554165.1 uncultured Oscillospiraceae bacterium
ATAAAATATTGCAGGAATTTTTTAATTTTAAGGAAGAATATAAATGTCGCTTTTTACAATAGCCGATTTGCATTTATCGCTTAGTACAGATAAAAGCATGGAAATATTTAAGGGCTGGGAAAATTATACAGAAAAAATTGAAAAAAATTGGAATGATACGGTATCTGACAGCGACACCGTTGTTATTCCCGGCGACATTTCATGGGCGATGAAGCTTGAGCAGGCAGAAGCCGATTTGAGATTTATACATAATCTGCCGGGCAAGAAGCTCATATTCAAGGGAAACCATGACTTGTGGTGGCAGACAATGTCAAAGCTCAATATATTTTTGCAGGACAAGGGCTTTGACAGCATAGAGTTTTTGCATAACTCCGCCAAAAGAGTGGGAGATATAGCTGTTTGCGGCACAAGGGGCTGGTTCTATGACGGCGAGGCATCTAAAAAGGTGATACTGCGCGAAGCCGGCCGGCTTGAAGCGTCGATAAAATCGGCGATAGCTTTAGGCGGAGAGCCGGTTGCGTTTCTGCATTATCCGCCAATAGCAGGCGATTTGGTAGTGGACGAGATTATGCAGGTGCTGCTTGATTATAAAATAAAACGCTGTTACTATGGTCATATACACGGCGTGTCTTTTAAAAGCAGGCGTGCATTTGAGGGAGATTATAAAGGAATTGAGTTTAAGCTTATATCCGCCGATTATCTTAAATTTATGCCGTTTAGAGTGAACTAACTCGAAAATTTGCATCAAAAAACAAATATATTTTGATTTTTTCATTAAAAAGCAGTATAATGACGGCAAATATCTTTATTTTAGTATGGAAATATGTACGGAAATATGATACAATACCCTGTACATGAGCAATTACGGGAGGACAGAAAATGATACTCAAGAATAAGAACAATGTTGAAACTAACAGGTATGAACTTGAAATTTCCATTCCTGCGGACGAGTTTGAGGCGGCGATTGCAAGAGTGTTCCGCCGTGAATCTAAGAAGATAAGCGTGCCGGGCTTCAGAAAGGGCAAGGCTCCGCGCAGCATAGTTGAAAGAATGTATGGTGAAAACGTATTTTATGAGGATGCGCTCAATGACTTATATCCCTCTGCGGTAAATGCCGCATTGGAGGAAGCGGGACTTGAGCCGGCCGGTGGCAAAATTGACTTTGACCTCGTATCCATAGGTAAAGAGGGCGCCGAGTTTAAGGTAACTCTTACAGTTAAGCCGGAAGTTGAGGTAGGCGAATATAAGGGCCTTAAGGCAGAGCGAGGAAGCACAGAGGTAAGCGACGAAGAGATTAATGAAGAACTTAATAAAATGGCCGAGCGCAATGCAAGGCTTGTTGAGGTAACCGGCCGCAAATCTAAAAAGGGCGATACTGTTATATTTGACTTTGAGGGCTTTATAGATGACAAGCCGTTTGACGGCGGCAAGGCCGAAAACTACACATTGGAGCTTGGCTCTGGCTCGTTTATCCCGGGCTTTGAAGAGCAGATGGAGGATAAAGACGCCGGTGAGGAATTTGATGTAAACGTGACTTTCCCGGAGAATTATCACGCGGAGGAAATTAAGGGCAAGCCGGCAGTGTTTAAAATAAAGCTGCATGAGATAAAAGAGAAAGAGCTTCCCGTTATTGACGATGAGTTCTGCAAGGATGTAAGCGAGTTTGATACTCTTGACGAGCTGAAAGCTGACATTAAGCACAAGGCTGAGCACCGCAAGGAGCATGAGTCTGAGGATAAAGTAGAGCTTCAGCTTGTTGACCAGCTTATTGATTCTCTCAAGGCGGAAATTCCGGATGTAATGTTTGAGACAAGGATAGACGAAAATGTCCGCGACTTTGATTACCGGCTGCAGATGCAGGGCATGACACTTAAGGATTATCTTAAGTATACTGGCGCTGAGGAGAAAGACTTCCGTGAAAGTTTCCGCGCACAGGCTGAGCGTCAGGTTAAGCTGAGACTTGCGCTGGAAAAAATTGCGAAGCTTGAAAACCTCTATCCGTCAGATGAGGAGACAGAGGCTGAATATAAGCGTCTTGCCGGCGTATATAATGTAAGCGAAGCAAGAGTTAAGTCGGTTATACCGGCGTATGAGGTTAAGGGCGACTTGGCCGTAGGAAAGGCAATGGAGCTTGTTAAGACATCTGCCGAGCTTGTTGACGCAGCGGACGCCGAGGCAAAAACTCAGAAGAGCACTGCTAAGAAGTCTGCAAAATCAGCGTCAAGTGCTAAATCCGATGCAAAGTCGGACGACAAGCCAGCGGCAAAAAAGACGTCTGCGAAATCTGCTAAAGCTGCTGAGAAAGCAGACGAAAAGTCTGATAAGCCGGCGGCAAAGAGCAGCGCAGCAAAATCAACTGCCAAGAAGACGGCTGCTAAAAAGACCGAGGACAGCGACAAATAAAATTTAATTTGGATTAAATTGCAGCGCACGGTAGTGTCGCTGTACCCGGCCGCCTTAAAGATAATATTTTGGCGGCCGGACTTTGTTTATAATATTAAAGACAAATGCATAAAGCTAAAAGCTGTAAAAGCAAATCTTGTTGTATGACAAGCTGCAACTTCATATTATTATATTGCTGCCTGTATGCCGCAATATTTGTCTCGGTTTTATAAGCCGGCTATTTTGTCCTGTTTAGTGTTTATATTTATCCAGCGCTATAAGAGAGTTATGAAAATCAGCTCTTACGGAATTGACGATGGATATAAAAATAAAGCGTTAAAATTTTAAAAAATGACTATAATATAAATATAATTTGGAGGTGTTACTCAATATGAGTAGTTTAGTACCATATGTTGTTGAGCAAACAAGCAGAGGCGAAAGGTCTTATGATATTTTTTCCCGCCTTTTAAATGACAGAATAGTTATGCTGTCCGACGAGGTAAACGATGCTACGGCAAGCCTTGTTATAGCGCAGCTTCTTTATCTTGAGGGGCAGGACCCGGATAAAGACATAAGCCTTTACATCAACAGCCCCGGCGGCTCAGTTTCTGCAGGACTTGCAATATACGACACCATGCAGTATATTAAATGCGACGTGTCTACAATATGTATGGGCATGGCGGCAAGCATGGGCGCATTCCTGCTGGCGGCGGGTGCAAAGGGCAAGCGCTTTGCACTGCCAAACAGTGAGATAATGATACATCAGCCGTTAGGCGGCGCGCAGGGACAGGCGACAGATGTTATAATACATGCCGACCACATAAAACGCACAAGGGAAAAGCTTAATGCAATACTTGCTGAGCGCACCGGCAAGCCGATAGAGCAAATAGCGATAGATACTGAGCGCGATAATTTCATGTCAGCTCAGGAGGCGGCTGAGTATGGCCTTATTGACAAGGTGTTTACACACCGCTAATTATAACAAATGATATTCCCGCTATGCGGCTTTAAATGAGCAAAAGAGCGGGTAAGAAAGGCTGAGCTTAACATTTATGTCTGATATGACTATAGACAGAAACATAAGATGTTCCTTTTGCGGCAAGACTCAGGATGAGGTAGACAGACTTATTGCCGGAGACGGAGTATTTATCTGCAATGAATGCATAGACGTTTGCTACAATATAATAAACGACGGAGTAAAGCCGGCGCGAAAATCTGAAAAGAACGAAGACTTTTTTCTACCAAAGCCTAAAGAAATAAAAGAATATCTTGACGAGTATGTAATAGGGCAGGAAAATGCAAAAAAGACGCTTTCAGTAGCCGTTTATAATCATTATAAACGGATATATTCAACCGTTGAGGATGTCGAAATAAGCAAGAGCAATATACTTATGCTCGGCCCGACCGGCGTTGGAAAGACGCTGTTGGCTCAAACGCTGGCAAGATTTTTAAACGTGCCATTTGCCATAACCGATGCTACAACATTGACGGAAGCGGGATATGTCGGAGAAGACGTCGAAAATATCTTACTGCGGCTTATTCAGGCTGCTGACTATGATATAGAGCGTGCCGAGCGCGGCATTATATATATTGATGAGATTGACAAGATTTCCAGAAAGTCGGAAAATCCGTCAATAACAAGAGATGTAAGCGGTGAAGGCGTGCAGCAGGCACTGCTGAAAATACTTGAAGGCACGGTATCCAACGTACCTCCTCAGGGCGGCCGAAAGCATCCGCAGCAGGAGTTTATACAGATAAACACTTCAAATATACTGTTTATCTGCGGCGGCGCATTTGAGGGGTTAGAGCAGATTATATC
>USGR01000134.1 GCA_900554165.1 uncultured Oscillospiraceae bacterium
AGAAAGAAAAGCAAGAGCTGCTAAAAGAGCTTAAAAAGGAAAATTCTCATTCAAGGCCGGTGATAAAAGCATTGCCGGATATACTTTTATCAAAGGAGATAAGCGGAGCGTCAAAAGCGCAGATTATGCATAGTGTAATAGAGAGCATGGTGCTTAACAAGGCGAAAAAAACGCTGGAAATTTACTATAAATAAGTGCGATAAATAAATTTCAATATCAATGTAAAAGTAGCAAGCTGTGAACCGATGTAGAATGGGTTTATACATAGTTGATTAGCTACTTCTAAACAATTGCGATATTTTATTGAAAAAAGAGGATAGAGTGTTGTACAATATTTTAATAAAACGCATATGCTGTTTAAGAGGTTTTTACTATGGAAAAAACAATAAAATATATACTGCTTGCATTTGGAATATTTGTGATTTTATTGATAGGCATCGTTGCGGGCTGGATTATATATCAAGCGGAATTTAAAAAGGATGAAGTTAATACTTACTTCTCTGATGATAAAATATATTGTTTGAAAATATATCAAATAGGCTCACCGGCTTGGCCGTTTGGCAAAACGGATTGCAAATTTGTGTTATATGAAAATAAAAAGAAAATAAGCGAAATGGATGCGCCTGTATATAATGACGGAGTAAATGTCAGCAATAATAATTTTGACGTTCAGTGGCAAAAAGATAATGTCACTGTAATAGTAAAAGATGAAAGAACGAAAGATGAAAGATATATTATGTATTTTAACGGCGCAACAGAGCACCTAAATACATCTGGCGGGCGTAATCAAGCTATGTATACGGATGTATATGAATAAAACTACAGCGGCATTTTTATTGATATTATCGCTATGCTCAAACCTGGGCATATGTACACTGTATGTAATCTCGCCAAATGAGGGGCATTTTGGGCGGATGTTGTTATAATATTGCATCTTTGCATGAGCCGAAAACACACGGGAGGAAAAGCGAGAGACTTATTATTTTGGTGAGATTGCTCTGACTTTTTATACAGCTGCCGAAATAAGATTTGTCTGCTTTTGTCCGCATGGTATGACATTTTTCGTATGGCGGATGTCGCAATATGATATTCTGCCTTAATGGGCAGCGGATATTTTTTGTCACGTTCTAAGATTTGCATCATATTTTCATCAAAGCATAATATTTAAAAGGAGTTTATAAATTTAGCCCATGCTGTTGTTTTTTAGGCAAAAGATGGTATAATAAACTTTATAATGCGGTAAAATGCCGTGTTATGAAGTTTATTATTTTTCGGAGGGAAAGCTATGAAAACATTTTACATCACTACGCCGATTTACTATCCGTCGTCGAATTTGCATATAGGCAATTCGTATACGACTGTGGCGGCCGACGCTGTCGCGAGGTATAAGCGAATGCGGGGCTATGATGTAATGTTTCTTACAGGCCTCGACGAGCACGGACAGAAAATAGCCCAGACGGCCGAAAAGGAAGGCATAACTCCGCAGGAGCATGTTGACAGAATATGCAAAAGCACTAAAGAGCTTTGGAAGCTCATGAATATATCGTATGATAAGTTTATAAGGACAACGGACGATTATCATGTAAAAAGCGTACAGAAGATATTTAAAAAGCTGTACGACAAGGGCGAGATATACAAGGGCGAGTATAAGGGTATGTACTGCACTCCGTGTGAGGCGTTTTGGACAAAGACCCAGCTTGTCGACGGCAAGTGCCCCGACTGCGGCCGTGAGGTAACGGAGATGTCGGAGGAAGCGTATTTCTTCCGCCTTTCAAAATACGCCGACCGACTGCTGGAGCTTTACAAAAACAATCCGGAATTTTTACAGCCGGCGTCGCGCGTGAATGAGATGATAAACAACTTTATAAAGCCGGGGCTTGAGGATTTATGCGTATCCCGCACGTCGGTAAAATGGGGTGTTCCGGTAGACTTTGACCCAGAGCACGTTATTTATGTGTGGATTGACGCGCTTTCAAACTATATAACGGCGCTGGGCTACGGCTCGGATGACGACTCGCTTTATAAAAAATACTGGCCGGCGGATGTGCATCTAATGGCTAAGGACATAGTGAGGTTCCATTCAATAATATGGCCGGCAATATTAATGGCGCTCGATGAGCCGCTGCCTAAGAAAATATTTGCGCACGGCTGGCTTATGTTTGACGGAGATAAGATGTCAAAATCAAAGGGCAATGTCGTTGACCCGGTTGTTCTCAGCGACAGGTATTCAGTAGACGCCATAAGATATTATTTGCTCAAGGAGATACCCTTTGGCACGGACGGTTCCTTTACCAACAGGGCGTTTATAAACCGCATAAATTCCGACCTTGCAAACGACCTTGGCAATCTTGTATCGCGCAGTGTATCTATGGCTGTTAAATATTTTGGCAGCGATATACCGGCAAAACGCGAGAGCGGGGAATATGATGATGACTTAATCTCGACGGCGTCGCAGGTTAAGGCTGAGGTGGAAAAATATCTTGAAGAGCTTCAGTTCGCGAAAGCGCTTACATCGCTGTGGCGGCTTATCTCCCGCGCAAACAAGTATATTGACGAGACGACGCCGTGGGTGCTCGGCAAGGACGAAAGCAAAAAAGACAGGCTTGCCTGTGTTATATATAATCTCTGCGAGACGCTGCGCATAATATCAGTGCTGCTGACCCCCTTTATGCCGCAGACGGCCGAAAGCATACAAAAGCAGATAGGCGTATCCGGCGAAGAAATCACATGGGACAGCACTGAAAGCTTCGGCGCTCATAACGGCAGCGGGATAAGCAAGGGAGAGAACCTTTTCCCGCGTCTTGACACAGAAAAGGAATTAGAGGAACTGCAGGAGCTGCTTAAAAAATCCAATAAGCCGGCAAAGGCAGAAAAGGAAGAAAAGTCCGGCGATGCTGAAAGCGCGCAAAAGCCGCAGATAGAGATTGACGACTTTTTAAAGTCCGAGCTGACGGTATGTAAAGTTATTGACTGTGAAAAAATAGAAAAGACGGACAAGCTGCTCAAATTCACTTTGTTTGATGGAAGCGGCGAGCGCACGGTAGTCTCCGGCATTGCGAAATATTATTCGCCGGATGAGCTTAAGGGGCACAATGTAATAGTCGTTACCAATCTTAAGCCGGCAAAGCTTAGAGGAGTAGAGTCAAACGGCATGATACTGTCGGCCGATACTCCCGACGGCGGTATAAAGGTGGTATTCGCCGACGATATACCGGCGGGCGGCAAGCTGAGATAATATACCGACTTATGCATTTTATGCAAACTTTGCGCAGACGATGAAAAATCCGGGGCTTAGGCCGAGATATTCTGTCGGCTAAAGCGAAGCTGAAACTGAGACTAAGAGGATGTCGGGGGTATGTCCTGTGGCAAAGACGAAGGCATGCTATATGCAGCGCGGCCAGACATGGCAGAAATTTGCGGCGCACCGAGCTGATTTGTTCTGTGAGATTTATGAGGCGGCGAAAGGCTAAAATTATATATACGGGATAAGCGTAGCATAAGGCGCGCGAACATTGTACGAAGACCCCGCCGCTCTATCTGTCGGCAGGGTTTTCTTGCTTGATGAAACTTTACGGGCGACAAATGAAACCGTGCGTCAGGCAGGAAGCTTTAAGCAAAGGCATGGAGAGCTGCAAAAACTGCTCAGCCGCACTGACTGCAGATATCTTAATGCGGCTGGATTATATATCAAGAATGTTATGGGATGCTATTGCTTCATTTGCCTTGGTAGCGTTCCGGCGGAGGACTGTTTTAGTCACTATAGCTGTTATTAAGTAAATGCTCTTGACTTTGCCGGATTTTATCTGCCGTATGCAAGTGGCATAAACTTTTGAGAGGAAGAAAATGAACTATATAATATTTGACACTCATGCTCACTATGACATGGACAGATTTGACGCCGACAGGGAGGAACTGCTCTCCTCACTGCCGGAAAAAGGCGTGCGCGCTGTTATAAACTGCGGAACGAATATAGAAAGCTCGCGCGCATCGATAGACTTAGCCAAACAGTATGATTATTTTTACGCCGCATGCGGGATATATCCGCACGACTGGGACGGCGGAAAAATCATGAGTATTGAGTCTGCCCTAAACGAGCTGCGCGAGTTGGCGGCGAACAAAGGTGTTGTCGCAATAGGAGAAATAGGGCTCGATTACCGCTATGAGGGGACTGACCGCGCAGCACAAAAGGAAATTTTT
>USGR01000135.1 GCA_900554165.1 uncultured Oscillospiraceae bacterium
GTCGTCTGACAGCTTTTTTGAAATGGGATATAAGCACACTGCGCAGATGCCGGAATATCTTGAAAAATTCGGCCTTAACGCTTTTGAATATCAATGCGGCAGGGGTGTAAACGTAAAACAGGAGACGGCGGAGTCGTTCGGCGAATTGTGCAGAGAAAAGGGTATTGAGCCGTCGCTTCACGCTCCATACTATATCAGTATGGCGTCGCCGGAGGAGCAAAAGCGCGAAAACTCAATAAATTACGTGCTGCAAAGCGCCCGCGCAATTGACTGGATGGGCGGCGACAGGATAGTGGTGCATGTTGGCACCTGCGGCAAGATGGAAAGGCAGAGCGCCATGACATTAGCACTTGAGACACTGAAAAAGGCACTGAAGGCGCTTGACGACGAGGGACTTTCGCATATAAGAGTGTGTCCTGAGGTTATGGGCAAGATAAATCAGCTCGGCTCGCTTGAGGAGACAATAGAATTTTGCCGCCTTGACGAGAGACTGCTGCCCTGCATTGATTTTGGTCATTTAAACGCAAGGACTCACGGCTGGCTTATGGAAAAGGGCAGTGTAGAAAAGGTATTTGAAGAGCTGGAAAACGGCATAGGAATATCGAGACTAAGAGAATTTCACTCGCATTTTTCAAAAATAGAATATACCACCGGCGGCGAGAAGCGGCATCTTACATTTGAGGATACTGTATATGGTCCAAACTTTGAGCCGATAGCAGAAATGATAGTAAAAAAGAACTGCCGTCCTACAGTCATATGCGAATCCGCCGGCACACAGGCTGAGGACGCGCAGACGATGATGAATATATATAAATCGCTTCTTAACAAAGCATAATGCGGCAGAATACGGCCAAAATTTCTATGTGCTGCGGCAAAACCGTGACGGTGAGATAGCCGCTGTGAAATATACACGTATAATGCTTATATTAATCGCACATTTTAAGCAAAATGAAGTCGGAGCGTTTACCGCGTCTTTATTTGTTATTCTTACAGCGGCCGCATAACGATTTAATCACAACGAATTTACATTATGTAAACTTACAGCATAGGAGGAAAAATATGTCAGAGATACTTGTAATAAACGGGCCGAACCTGAATATGCTTGGGAGGCGTGAGCCGGAGATATACGGCCGTCTTACGCTGAGCGATATTGAGAAGATAACGCAGAGCCACGCAGCAAAAATAGGGATGAAATGCATCTTTTTCCAGTCCAACATTGAGGGGGAGATAGTAACCGCCATACAGTCGGTAAAGGACAAATATGACGGCGCGATAATAAACGCAGGAGCGTATACTCACTATTCATATGCGCTGCGCGACGCCATCGCACTGACGGATAAACCGTTTGTTGAGGTGCATATGTCAAATGTGTTTGGGCGCGAGGATTTCCGGCACAAGTCTGTAATATCTGCAGTGTGCAGCGGAGTAATATGCGGATTTGGCGAAAATGTATATACCCTTGCTGCCGACGCGCTTGCTTCTATTATAAATCCTGTTAAAATCGAGGTATAATTATGATGTCGGACAGAATAAGCAAACTGATGAATTTTATCCAGCACGGCACCGACGCTGTAATAATATATACTGCTGCCAACAGATTTTATTTTACCGGCTTTATGTCGTCGGACGGAGTATTAGTCGTAACTAAAAACCGAGCTGTGTATTTCTTAGACGGGCGCTACTACGGCGCTGCCGGAGAGCGCGTGTCTTACGGAATTGAGCCCATGCTCCTTACAAGCCTTAAGACGCAGCTTGCGCATATAATGTATGATTTAGGCGTAGAAAACATCATGCTTGAAACGAGCATAACAGTGTCGGACTTTGAGCGCTTTAAGACTATTTTAAACGGCATGAGCGTAAATGCGTCACCGCAGCTGGATACGCTTATATCCGGCATGCGCGCTGTTAAATCAGAGCTGGAGGCCGAACAGATAGAAAAGGCTCAGCGCATTACAGAGAAGGGTTTTGAAGGAATATTAAGCTTTATAAAGCCGGGAGTAACAGAAAAGGAGATAAAGACAGAGCTTGAATATATTATGATGAAAAACGGCGCCGACGCCACCGCGTTTGATACAATAGCCGCAGCTGGTCCAAACAGCGCCGTACCGCACGCCGTGCCGGGAGATTATAAAGTAAAGGACGGCGACTTTTTAGTAATGGACTTTGCAGCGCGTCTTAACGGATATGATTCCGATATGACTCGTACCGTGTGCATAGGCAAGCCGGACGACGAAATGGTAAAGGTGTACAATACTGTGCTTGAGGCGCAGGAAGCGGCAATATCGGCGGTACGCGCAGGAGTAACGGCGCAAGAAGTGGATGCTGCTGCGAGGAATATAATAAAGGCGGCGGGTTACGGCGACTATTTTACGCACAGCACGGGCCACGGCGTGGGCATAGACATACACGAGGCGCCGACAGTTTCGCATCTGGCGCAAAAAGAGCTTGAAGCTGGCAATGTCATAACGATAGAGCCGGGCATATACTTAGATGGAAAATTTGGCGTCAGAATAGAAGATATGGTTTATGTGACCGCCGCCGGATGCAAAAATTTTACCAATGCTAAAAAGGAGCTTATAATTATAGATTAGCAGCGGTTATCAGTATAGCGGCATAAATGGCAATTGCGGGGTTGCACGTAAAAATATTTTTAATAATTAATGCGCCATAATATGACAAAATAAAGTAAAATTTACAAGGCGCGCAAAATATGTGAAATAATACTTGAAATTGCAGGGCGCATGTTATAAACTAATATGTGAGCAAAATGATAATAAACCGCCGCAGGTGCGGCAGATAGGATGGATAATTTATGATTTCAGCAGGAGATTTCAGGAACGGCGTAACATTTGAAATGGACGGCAGCGTATGGCAGATAGTAGAATTTCAGCACGTAAAGCCGGGAAAAGGCGCGGCGTTTGTAAGAACAAAGATACGCGACGTTATAAACGGCACCGTTATTGAAAAGACGTTTAACCCGACCGAAAAATTCCCTACCGCATTTATAGAGAGAAAGGACATGGAATATTCCTATTCAGACGGCGATTTATATTATTTCATGGACGGCGAGACATACGAGCTTATACCGATAAACAAGTCAGAGCTTAATGACAACTTTAAATTTGTAAAAGAGAATATGACCTGTAAGGTCCTTTCTTATAAAGGCAAGGTATTCGGCGTAGAGCCTCCGGTATTTGTAGAGTTGCAGATTACTCAGACCGACCCTGGCTTTAAGGGCGATACTGCGACAAACACCACAAAGCCGGCTACGCTTGAAACAGGAGCGGAGATACGTGTTCCGCTGTTTATCAACGAGGGCGATATGATACGTGTAGACACACGTACGGGCGAATATTTAGAGCGTGCGTAAATATAATAATAAAGGTTAAAAGTCGAATGTTTGTGCCGAAGTATCGGCAGAGAGGAGACGAAAATGTCAATATCAGATAAGGTAGCATATATAAAGGGCTTGGCTGACGGGCTTGTACTTGACGAGAACAATAAGCAGGATAAGCTTATCAAGGCGATAATCGACGCATTGGACGATATAGCAGCCGAGATAAATTATCTTGAGGAATCATATGACGACCTATGTGAGCAGGTAGATGCCGTTGACGAGGATCTTTCTAATTTAGAGGATGACGTATACGGTGAAGACGAGCTTGACGATGACGATGATATGGATGACGACACATATTATGAGATAGAATGTCCGCAGTGCCATGAGACACTCTGCATAGATGAGGATATGCTTGACGAAGAGATTACATGTCCTTCCTGCGGCACGAAAATAGAGCTGGAGATATCGGATGACTGTTGCTGCGGACATGACCATGACTGCAACGAAGCCGACAAGGAAGAGGAATAATTTTCCAACATCGCAGGCTTTGCCGACTTGGTTAAAAGTAAGGTAAAACGAAAATTAAACACGCATAATGGCTCTGTGGATGTCCGCAGGGCCATTTTAAAAACTATAATGCGGTATAAATATTAAATATAAACTTAAATCGATTTTGCATAACGGATGACAAATCGGCAAATATGTATCATATTTGGCGCGTGAATGTAAATAAATTTAGGAGTGTAGCAGTTGCAAAGGATAATATTTACCAGTCAGGCATCCTCAGCGGAGCTGTGCCTTAATGAAATGAATAAAGCCGGCTTAGCATTCAAATTTGCGGGGTGG
>USGR01000136.1 GCA_900554165.1 uncultured Oscillospiraceae bacterium
ATATAATTTCAGTGCGGGACCGTCAATGCTTCCGGAGAGAGTATAAAAGAGAGCGGCAAGCGAACTGCTTGAATACGGCGCAAGCGGACAGTCAGTAATGGAGATGTCGCACAGATCCAAGGAATATACAGAGATTATAGAAGGAGCCGAAGCGCTGCTGCGTGAGGTAATGAATATACCTGATAATTACAAGGTGCTGTTTTTGCAGGGCGGTGCGTCATCGCAGTTTGCAATGGTTCCATTAAATCTTATGAATAAATCTGGCAAGGCGGATTATGTTCTTTCTGGACAGTTTTCCACCAAGGCGTATAAAGAGGCCTGCCGATACGGCGATGTAAAGGCAGTTGCATCTTCTAAGGACGAGAATTTCAGCCGCATTCCTGATATTGACCCGGCCGAATGCCGCAGCGACGCTGACTATTTCCATATATGCATGAATAATACTATATACGGTACGGTATTCCATGAACTGCCGCAGACGGGCGATGTCCCTCTGGTAGCCGATGTATCAAGCTGTATTTTGTCGCGTCCTATAGATGTGACAAAGTTTGGCCTGCTTTATGCCGGTGCGCAGAAGAACATGGCTCCGGCGGGCCTGACGGTGGTAATCGTGCGTGAGGACCTCATAGGCCATGCGAGAGACATTACACCTACAATGTTTGACTATAAGGTGCACGCTGACGCAGGTTCAATGTACAATACCCCGCCTACATATTCGATATATATGTGCAAGCTTGTGCTTGAATGGATAAAAAATGAAATCGGCGGTCTTGAGGCAATGGAAAAGATAAATGTGAACAAGGCCCAAATACTGTACGATTATCTTGATAAGAGCAAGCTGTTTAAGGGCTGCGCAGAGAAGTCGTCACGTTCAATAATGAATGTTACATTTGTAACGGGCGATACCGATTTAGACGCGGAGTTTGTAAAGGCAGCGGCGGCAAACGGCTTTGTAAATATAAAAGGTCACCGCTCAGTTGGCGGTATGCGTGCATCTATTTACAATGCTATGCCGACGGAGGGCATAGAGAAGCTCGTAGCCTTTATGGAGGACTTTGAGAAGAAACACGTATGATAAGCAGTGATTATATAATACGGATGATAGAGCAGATAGGCACAATGCTTCAGCGCATATTAAAGGGCGGCAGCTCGGTTGAAGAGGTCTATCTGGACGACGCCTATATGAAATATTTAGGCGTAAATAAGAAGCTTATAGACAGGCTCACGGCAGACGACATAGCGAGAGTGCTGTGTCCGAGCGACATGTCGATGGCGGCGGTAGCAGCATTTTTGCTGTATGAAGACGCGCAGCTGTGTGCGCTCAAGGGCGAGACGGAAAAGGAGCAGGAGTACGGCCGCAAAGCGTATAGGCTTATGCAGCATTTTCTTGCAGAAGACCCACTGAGCGATGACGACTTGGCAAAGCTCGACATAGACAAGTTTGAAAAATATGCATATATTGAAGAATGATGCATTTATCAGCCGGAGTTGGCATAAAAGGCAATTTTGTCGTGGAGGAACGGCCGATAAATTTCCGGCATGTACATCTTTCGCGTTGCTGCTGCACTGTATAAAAAGTACATCTCACTGACGGAGCATGGTGCTTTTAAGCATAAATCTATTCTACGCAGTTACGCTTGGCCGGCAATTCAGCCTGCCGACGGCAGCGGCGCGGCTGCTGCAAATTATTTAAGAGAGGATTTTTGTCATGTATAAAGTAAAGACAATGAATAAGATATCGCAGGTAGGCATGAAGCGCTTTGACAGTGGTAAATACACCTGCGGCGACGATATAACGGCGCCGGATGCCATAATGGTGCGTTCGGCGGCATTGCACGATATGGAGTTTGGAGAAGAGCTCAAAGCAATAGCGCGTGCGGGCGCCGGCGTAAATAATATCCCAGTGGACAGATGCTCTAAAGAGGGAATAGTGGTGTTCAATACGCCTGGTGCGAACGCGAACGCGGTTAAGGAGTTGGTGCTTACAGGCATGCTGATTTCATCACGCAAGATTGTTCCGGCGATAGAGTGGGCGAAAACGCTCAAGGGCCAGGGCGCGGAAGTAGGCAAGCTTGTAGAAAAGGGCAAAAGCGCCTTTTCAGGACCTGAGCTTAAGGGTAAATCGCTTGGCGTTATAGGACTTGGCGCCATAGGCATGCTGGTGGCAAATACGGCGGTCAATTTAGGTATGGATGTATATGGCTACGACCCGTTTTTGTCGGTTGACGCGGCGTGGGGGCTGTCCAGCCGTGTGCATCATTCAATAGATGTAAGCGAGATATATGAAAAGAGCGATTATATAACAATACATGTTCCGTATAATAAGGACACCGACAGCATGATAAATGCCGAGGCGATAGCAGCGATGAAGCCGGGCGTACGTATAATGAACTTTGCCCGCGGCGAGCTTGTAGCTACAAAGGATATAATTGCGGCCCTGTCTGACGGCAAGGTAGCGGCGTATGTGACGGACTTCCCGAATGATGATTTGCTTGGTGTAGACGGCGTAATAGCAATACCGCATCTCGGCGCCTCAACGCCGGAGTCTGAGGACAACTGTGCTAAGATGGCAGCCGATGAGCTTATAGATTATCTTGAAAACGGCAATATAACCAATTCAGTTAATTTGCCTAATGTGTCTATGCCTAAGGCCGGCGAAAAGAGAATATGCATTATACATGACAACAAACCGAATATAATTGCGCAACTGTCTTCTGCTGTTTCATCTAAGAACATCAACATTGAGAACATGATGAACAAGTCGAAGAAAGACTATGCGTACTCTATACTTGATATAGACGGTGAGGTTACCGACGAGTTAAAAGCAGAGATGGAATCTATTGACGGCGTCATTAAGGTACGCGTCATATAGTAGAAGATAAATACAAAAGCTTTCTGCAAAACAAAGCCCTGCCGCAAAAGTATCGGCAGGGCTTTTTATTATAGAAATCACATTTCAAGTCGTAATTACTGTGAAAACACCAATGATATCTTATTAAAAATATAGTTGTATAATGGACAGCTGTTTTAATTAAAGAATAATCTTACGGCAAGCGCGCTGAAAAAGGCGGAGGCGGCGTCAGAAATAAGAGAGGCGGTTAGTATGTGTCGTGTTTTTTTAATACCGACAGCGCCGCAGTAAACTGAAATAGTATAAAAGGTGGTCTCGCTTGCACCGCATAATACAGATGCCGTTCTGCCGGCGAAAGTGTCCGGGCCGCAGGTGCCGAGAATGTTGTTAAGCAGCGCAATAGAGCCGCTGCCGGATATTGGGCGCAGCAGCGCCATAGGCACAGCCTCTGCTGGCAAACCTAAAAAGTTGGTGACTGGCAGCAGCGCGGCCGTCAACATGTCTAAGGCGCCGGACGCCTTAAACATTTCCACTGCCGTAATAAGGCCTATAAGCGTGGGCAGAATAGAAATTATTGTTTGAATTCCAGATTTAGCGCCGTCAATAAAGCTGTCGAAAACCGGTACTTTTTTTATAAGGCCGGCCGCGATAAAAAGAGCTATAACGGCAGGCATTATGTATATAGTAAAATTTGTCATATTGGTTGCTTTGGAGCCTCGCGACGATATTTTTTGGCATATCTGATATTACCAATCGCCGCTGCCAAAAGGCCGACTATTAGAGAGCAGGCAGACGACAGCAGCACAGCGGGAAGAATATCCATAGGCGAAGCTGCACCGTGTTCAGCTCTGATAGTGGCGATGGTTGTAGGCAATAGCTGAATAGAGGCGGTGTTCATTACAATAAAAGTGACCATGTAGTTGCTTACAGTAGACTTGTCATGATTTATTTCCTGAAGGCATTTCATAGCCTCTATACCGAGGGGAGTAGCGGCGTCACCCAGTCCGAGCAGATTGGCGGACATATTCATGGTAATGGCACCGGCGGCATGCGAGCTTGTTTTGAGTCCGGGAAAAAGCAGAGCGATAAGGGGTTTGCATAATTTTCCAATAAGGTTGGTAAGTCCGCACTTTTCGGCAATTTTCATAATTCCGCTCCAAAAACAAATGGAGCCCAACAAAGAAATACAAAGCTCGACAGCAGTCTTACCGCCCTCAATAGCGGCGTAAGATACTTCATTTCCGCGGCCTGTGGCGATTCCGCAAATAACTGAAATAATCATGATTGCAGCCCAAATAAAGTTAAGCATAATATTATTCAC
>USGR01000137.1 GCA_900554165.1 uncultured Oscillospiraceae bacterium
CGGCTGAATATATTGCCGGTGCATTTTATGGCACCGCAAAAATCGTCATTGTCATATTTTTGTAAAAAGTCCTGCGTGAAGTGCGTCCTACTGTCACTCATGCTGTCTATCATGCCGTACATTTGCCCGGTGGAGTTCTTTTCGCCGCTCTTTACTATTACAACATAATAATCGCCTATATGCTGCAGCTGCGTAATTTTCTCGCCTATACCCTTCACAAGCGCCGTGCCGCCGCTGAGGCAGAATGGCACATCCGCTCCGACGCCGAGCGCCGCCCTGCATAAATCGTCATCGCTTATCGGGCCGTATGCGGTATTAAGCATTGAAAGCACAGCCGCTGCATCAGCGCTGCCGCCGCCAAGCCCCGCCGCCTGCGGAATATGCTTTTCTATATCTATGTGTACATCAAACCGCTTTCCCGATATTTTCATAAATTCCAATGCGGCCTTATATGCGGTGTTTTCTTCCCCGCAGCTTTTGCCAAAGCAGTTTACAGTTATCTTTCCGCCGCCGTCCGATAAACTTAAAGAAACAATATCGCACAGCGTTACCGACTGCATTATGCTCTCTATATTGTGATAACCGTCGTCTCTGCGGCCGGCTATGTCAAGCGTAAGATTTATTTTCGCCATTGCCATCGATTTAAGCTCTGTCATTAAAATCTCCCATCGCTTCGCTGATAACTGTTTTTACAAATGCTAAATCATCCAATCTTTATACGCCAAGCTCATCTAAAAAGTCTTTTATGCGGCGCACAGCTTCCTTAATATGCTCTATAGAATAGCAGTACGACACCCTTATATAGCCCTCTCCGCTTTCGCCGAAAGCCGTTCCCGGTACGACCGCCACTTTTTTTGAATATATCAGTTTTTCGCAAAACTCTTCAGACGTGAGGCTGGAGCGCTTAATTGACGGAAATATATAAAACGCTCCCTCCGGCTCGAAGCAGTCAAGGCCTATTGAATTAAAGGCGTTCACTATAAACCGGCGGCGCATATCGTACTGGCCGCGCATCTCGATTATATCCTCGTCGCCGTTCTGCATAGCCTCTATGCCAGCGTACTGCGCCGTTGTAGGGGCGCACATTATCGCGTACTGATGCACCTTTATCATCTGCGATATAATCGGTTCCGGCCCGCAGGCAAAGCCTAAGCGCCAGCCCGTCATTGAATAGGCCTTGGAAAATCCGCCTACTATTATTGTATAATCATACATGCCGTCAATCTCTGCTATCGACACATGCCGGACGCCGCCATATGTAAGCTCTGCGTATATCTCGTCAGACAGCACCATTATATTGTTTTCTTTTATTATAGGAGCAATTTTTTCTAAATCCTCACGCCGCATTACAGCGCCCGTAGGGTTGTTCGGATACGGCAGTATTAAAAGCTTCGTTTTATCCGTTATTTTTTCTCTGAGCTCTTCCGGAGTAATTTTAAAATTATTCTCCATCTTTGTTTTTAAAATAACGGGTACTCCACCGCTCATTCTCGTTATCGGCTCATAGCAGACAAAGCACGGCTCAGGTATTATCACCTCGTCGCCGGGTGATATAACCGACCTTATGCATAAGTCTATCGCCTCGCTGCCGCCAACCGATATCATAACCTGCGGAACTGAATATTCAAGATTAAACCTGCGCTGCATATAATTTGAGATTTCTTCGCGCAGCTTCTTAAAACCGGCATTTGCCGTATATCTCGTCTTGCCGGAACGCAGCGAATTTATTCCCGCTTCCCTCACATGCCACGGCGTTTTAAAGTCCGGCTCGCCCACGCTCAGAGATATAACGTCGTCCATCTCCTCCGCTATGCTGAAAAATTTGCGGATGCCGGAGGGCTTCATGTCCCTTACTACCGGATTTAGTATATTATTATATTCCATAATATTACCACTCCAAAATAAAAGCCTTTTTATGCGAATATCCGAATTTTAATCGCGGTCTGCTAAGTAGTATTGTGATGCTACCACTCCGCTATGTGCACCGGCACAGCTACTGCGAGAGTGCAAAAACGCATAATACACAACAAGTCTATAAGCCGTCGCAGTGCTATAAGGCTGCAAAATTTCCTCTGCATAAATTGCCAGATTTATGCCAACCGCTCATTCGCGGCCCATCCGCTGCTCCACGGCACAGCTGATAGCGTCAAGCATCGACAAATGTCCATAAGACATGTCAGACAGTGCAGAAAATCAAAAGCTCTCAGGCGATTACTGCATCGGCACGCCGCACATAACAGCTAATAATATAAGCTCACGCAATGATTATCATATCAAAAAAGCGGCAGCACAGTAAATATCGGCCGTTTTATACTGCTGCAAAGTTTTACGCCATAGATATTACGCATTAATCAACAGTACATTATGCTTGATAATGTCAGACTTATATTAAATAACAAAGCTTCTGTCGTCCTCTTCTCCGGACGAAAGCTTAACGCCCATTTCTTTATATCTTCTCAGTACAAAGTGCGTGGCGGTAGACTGCACCGAATCCATCGGCGCAAGGCGCTTTGCAACGAACATGGCAACTTCCCTGAAAGTCTTGCCCTGCACCATTACCGCCAAGTCAAATCCGCCCGACATGAGGTATACCGACTCGACTTCCTCAAACATCATTATTTGCTCGGCTATTGTTTCAAAGCCTTCGTCCTGCTTTGGTATTACCTTTATTTCAATCAGGGCGGTAACTAATGTAGAATCCTCTTTTTCCCAGTCCACAACCGGCTTATATCCGCATATTATACCATTTCTTTCAAGAGCGCGTATATGCTCGCTTACATCCTTTTCATCCATGCCGAGCATTACCGCAATATCAGCGTCGGTATAGTGCGCGTTGTCGTTGAGAAGCTTCAGAATTTTATCCATATAATCAACTCCCGTCAAGATTTTTAATTTTACTCTATAGGTATAAGTACTGGTTCGCGGTTTTGATAAAGCGCTATCTCTTTAAATCCGCAGTTGAAAGCCGCTTTCAGACCGACATCTATATCGCTGCCTACATCGTGGCATGTGTGCGCGTCAGAGCCTATTGTTATATATTTCCCGCCTAATTCCTTAAACCGTCTTACATAATAATCATGCGGCACCAAATAACCTAAGCCCTTGCGTATGCCGGATGTGTTTATCTCCAGCGCCTTGCCGCGCTCGGCCAAGGCCGCGAGTATTTTGTCAGTCACTGCATCATATCTTTTAAAATCAATGTCATTTATGTCTATGCCAAAGTAGCGTATGGGATATGTAAGATGCGCAAGAGAATCAAAATCATATTCTTCAGCTATTGTAAGCAGCTCGTCAAAATATTTATCGAGCACAGCTCTGTAATCGTTTTTTGAGTCGGAATAGTCAAGATAATAAAAATCCTCCATGCCGACAAGATTGTGCAATGAAGCCAGTACAAAATCAAACTCACATGAGCTCAGCACCGTCTTTGCCGCTTCACTGTTTTGATTTGGCTGACCAAGCTCTATTCCTCTCAAGACCAACAGCCGTCCCTCGAACACCGATTGAGCTTTAGCAGTCTCAAAATTAGACTGGCGTATCGATTTATTATAACCCTTTTCAATATATTCATTGCATTCGCAGTGGTCGGTAATTGCTATAGCGCGCAAGCCGGCTTTCTCTGCGCATTCACACAGCAATATGGCCGAATGCTCTCCATCTGGCGAATTGTCGCTATGCACATGCATATCTATTTTATCAGCAGTCATTGTATCACCTTCCTGTATGCTGATATTTTAACATATATCGCGTATAATTAAAACTCTTTTTTCCTTTTTATTAATTTGATTCAACCGCCTCTTCTTTAATGAAAAAATGCAAAACGGTTTTGCAAGTGTGCCTTGGCAGAGGCAATAACATAAATTTTCGATTTTGTCATAAGAGATAAATCAGTTCTTGCTCTAACGGCAGTATGGCATAATTAATTTAGTATTTTGCTTAATCAAACAATAAAAAGCGCCGGTGTTAACTGCGGCGCTTTACCCTTTTATATTTCAGAATTTAATTTTCAGCTTTTATACAAATGCGCATTTTACTGTTCTGCAAAGAATTAAAAAGTCTTCTTTTATAGATACGTCCTTTATATAATCAAGATTTATCTTCATTTTTTTAGGCAATATTTCTTCTATATAATAC
>USGR01000138.1 GCA_900554165.1 uncultured Oscillospiraceae bacterium
TATGTATAGTAATCAAACTCCAGGTTATACAGGCGTACGGTGTCGCCTTCCTCGATGCCAAGCTCCTCCAGGCGTTCGAGAACACCGTTCTCTTTCATGAACTTCTCAAAGGGCTTCTGTATTTCCTTATCGACTATTACCGCCTGCTCTGATGCGCATATCATACCGTTGTCAAACGTCTTGGACATAATAAGGTCTGTGCAGGCGCGCTCAACATCAACAGATTTTTCAATATAGCACGGAACGTTTCCGGCGCCGACGCCAAGTGCCGGCTTGCCGGCGCTGTATGCCGCCTTAACCATTCCCGGGCCGCCGGTTGCAAGTATCATTGATACGCCCTCATGGTTCATAAGCGCATTTGTCGCCTCAATTGACGGATATTCTATCCACTGAATGCAGTGCTCAGGCGCACCGTGCTTAATGGCTGCATCTCTCAAAATTTTTGCAGCTTCAACCGAGCACTTCTGTGCCGACGGATGGAAACCAAATATTATCGGATTGCGGGTTTTTGCGCATATGAGAGACTTAAACATGGTTGTAGACGTCGGGTTCGTAACGGGTGTAACGCCGCAGACAACGCCTACCGGCTCGGCTACCTCTACATAGCCCTCCATATCGTTCTCATTTACTACGCCTACTGTCTTTTCATACTTAATTGAGTGCCAAATATATTCAGTTGCGAATATATTCTTAATAATTTTATCCTCATAAACACCTCTGTCGGTTTCGTCAATGGCAAGGTGTGCAAGATAGCAGTGATTATCAAGTCCGGCAAGCGCCATGGCATGAACAATCTCATCTACCTGCTCCTGCGACATAGACATGTATTCCTCTAATGCTTTTTGAGCATTAGCCACAAGACCGTCTATCATCGCTTTGACGTCAACCTGTACAGCTTCTTTGTTTTCTTTTGCTGGCATCGGCATTTCCTCCAATTCGTTAATTACTTAACAATATTATATACGATATTATATATTTCGTCAACATTAATTGTTATAAAATTAACATTAACATTATCCTGCCATTATAGTTAATATTACCATAGTGCCGCCTATTTATTTTACAAAAGTAAAATTCCATTTACATGCATAAAAAAATTATATAACGGAAAAATATTCATAAATATTTATAAGGGAGGCAGAGTTAATGCCTAATTTAACCTCTAAAGAGCTTTCTGCCATAGAAGACCAGCTTAACATGGAGCAGCTTTTAGTCAAAAAGTTTCAGACGGTGGCACAGCTTACGAGTGATCCGCAAATAAGAACAAAATGCGAAAATATTGCTAAAAAGCATCAGGAGCATATCGGTAAGCTGATATCGCATCTCAACTAAGGAGGAGAGCATATGAACAACACGCCAATGCAGGATAAGGAGCTTTTAGACGATGTATTATCGTCTGAAAAAATGATTACCGGCTCTTATAATACATTTGCGAATGAATGCGCCACTCCTGGAGTACGGGATACAATGCTTTGCATTCTTAAAGAGGAGCAGGATATTCAGTCGGATATTTTTAATGAAATGACAGCTCGCGGATGGTATCCGGTTCAGCCGGCGGAGCAGCAGAAAATTGATGCCGTCAAGCAAAAATTCCAAAATTCATAAAAGTTTCGGCCGGGCTTTAGCTCGGTCGTTTATTTGTTAATATAAAAAATGCAGGCTGTAAACATACAGCCTGCAAAACTATCTTTATTTGCACGGGCAAAGCTTATGTAGCCCCGCCGACGGTATTGTCCTGCGCGGACGGCAAGCCAAAGCTTACCGTAATTGCATCGTTAACCGCCGTCATGGACGACTCATCAAGCCTGCCCATTCTTTCTTTTAGCCTTCTTTTGTCTATGGTCCGTACCTGCTCAAGAAGAACTATGGAATCTTTGGCCAGCCCGCAGTTTTCAGCGTTCACTTTTATGTGCGTCGGAAGATTGCTCTTATCTTTCTGGCTTGTTATTGCCGCGGCAATCACCGTGGGACTGTACTTGTTTCCAATATCGTTCTGAACAATCAGCACCGGACGGATACCACCTTGTTCTGAGCCTACTACCGGGCTCAAATCTGCATAGTATATATCCCCTCTTTTTATTGTCACTTACTTCACGCTCCGCTTTTTTCTATTGTCGGTAATGTCCGCATATATATTTTTACCAGACAGACCTAAAGCTAAACATTATTGGGAGCAAAATATGCTAAGCTTTCCCTGATTTTAGGGATGTCCGTCAATAACATTGTATTAAGTAAGCCACACTTTTGCCAATATCCTTATCTGCACGGCATTTGGCAATTTTTATTTAGGCGTATATCTTTTTTTGTTTTCTATAATATATGGCTTAGATTATTCTTAATTTATGAAATAAAAATTTTCTCTACATTCTCTTTTCAATGAGAAGCATATAAATGTTTTTCTCACAATATACGGCTTTATCTCCAATAAGATGCCGGCGCCGCCTATATAAATAAAAGCATATCAAAAACACACGCCGATAAGTTCTGCGTGTGTTTTTTAGCGCTTCTATAAAAATTTTAATCTGATATTAAAGCATTGCTCTATTTATCATGATTTTTAATAATATTTCACTGCATTGTCTCAAAATTCGAAATATCCGCCTCTAAATTGATTGACGGCACGCTTATGCCCGTTAAAATTCCGCTGTTTTCGTCAAATGAAAGGCTGTAATCCCCAGATTTACCGCTGGCAGAGTATATATACTCGTTGCCGGATTTAATTATCTCAAACTCCGTCTCCTGAACGGCTGCCTCCAGTGAATTAACTATTCCCTCGGCAAAGCCGGAATCAGGCAGTATCTCTTCACTAAACGGCACTTCTATTCCCATATATGACAAGCTGAACTCACCGCCCGACCAATTAAGCGTCATGCCGGAAAGGGGTATCGGCTCCTTTATCTCTATGCAGCACACTCCGGCCGACGGCCATGTCATGCGCGCCGATATTGACATACTGTTATAATTAGCCGTTATGTCGCAGGAAAATCCGCTTATAATGCTGCGCGGTGCCTCAGTTTCGGTTTTAGCCGCCTGACAGCACGGCATTATTATAAGCAAAATCAGCGCCGGAATAATAAGGAGGCGTTTTTTCAAATGTATCACCTAACTGTTTTCAAATTCAGAAAACAGCTCCGCAAGTTCGTTTATCATATCGCTCGGAGTTACAAAGCGCTGGGAGTATTTTTTCTCCGCCATCTCGCCGGCAAGTCCGTGCATGCATACGGCCGCCCTCACTGCGTCGGCCATGCCCATGCCCTGCGTTATAAATGAAAGTATCATGCCGCTGAGCATGTCGCCGCTGCCGGCCGTTGCCATTGCCGGTGAGCCTGTGAGGTTTATATACGCCGTGTCGCCGCACGCCACTATGGTATTTGCGCCCTTAAGCAGTAAAATTATATCATTTTCCTGTGCAAACTCTCTGGCATACTTAAACCTGTTGCTTTGTATCTCTTTCGATGTGACGCCGCACAGCCGCGCCATCTCGCCCGGATGCGGGGTCAAAACCGCCGGAGCCGACATCTTCTTTAATATACTTATGTCGTCGGCTATGGCATTTATGCCATCGGCGTCAAGAACAATTGGTTTATTTATCTTTTTTAGCAGTGATTTTACCAAATTGGCCGTCTGCACATCGCTGCCAAGACCGCAGCCTATGAGTATGGCGTCGCATTTATTCGCAAGCTCAATAATTTCGTCATAGGCTCTAATGCTAAGCCCGCCGCTTTCGGTCTGCGGCATTGGATAGACCATATATTCCGGCATATACCCAGCTACTATTCCGCATATTCCTTCAGGTACCGCGCACTTTACTATGCCGGCTCCGCATCTCACAGCGGCAGAGGCGGCAATAACCGCTGCGCCAGACATTCCTCGCGCACCGCATATCGCCAGCGCCGTACCGAAGTCGCCTTTGTGGCTGTCTTTCCTGCGCTTTCTAAAAAGCCTGCTTATATCGTCTTTGTCTATCGAATACAACTTTGTGTCTATATTATTTACCGCTTCGTAGTATATACCAATATCAGCAGTAATTATGCGGCCGCAGTAATCGACCGCCGGAGAAATGGCGTGCGCCGGCTTAAGGGCTATGAAGCTTACCGTTATGTCGGCTTTTATGCAGTCTCCCTCAACGGCGC
>USGR01000139.1 GCA_900554165.1 uncultured Oscillospiraceae bacterium
CAATAACCTCCGTATTTAATTTATTATATTTATTTGTATATACATAAATATTCCCAAATATATTCTGGCTTATTCTTACAGTTATTATAACATTTTCCATTGCTTATTCAACACAAAATATTTATACACAAATTATAAGCGCTGCTTAATCTGATTTATATTGCTATTTTACCTTCGCCAAGTACGCATTAAGCTTTCATAAGACATTATATTCGAGCTGTCTAAAACATAGCTAATTCTGAAAAATTATTCAAAGCATGTTTATAATACGCGCTGTGTTAAAGACGGTCGTACCGTTAAAGCCAATAAGGTTTTCAGCAAATGCTCCCGGTGCTGACAAGCGGTCGACATGTACGTATGATTGTATTCGTCAGACGTCAATAATCATATATCCCGCCGCCTATAAACTCCCTAAGCAGCGAGGGAGGAGGCACCAAATCCTCGTCCAATGCTTCAAACGGATTTATCGCATTTATAAGCTCGTAAACCTTACTGTAAAACGGGCTGCTTTCATCCACATCCTCAAGAAGCTTCAGCGCACGATTTTTGAACAGGCACGGCTCGTAGCTGTGCATTGAATTTATATCGACATCAGCCGTGTCCTTATGAACATACAGATATTCTTTTTCACCTCTTATAACACCGTCCCACATTTCAAGGGTTCGCTCTACCGTCGCATTGCGGAATATACTGTCGCGTATCATACGGCGCACAAGCCTTAAATCTCTGGGTGAAAATATAAGCTCGTCGTCCTCGAATATGCCCGACTCGACACTGACATAAATCTTGAGCAGACTGTCGGCCGGAAGCGTTTCTATTATAAGCGGATTAAGGGCGTGTATGCCCTCAACGACGACTACGCCGTTTTTTGCTATCTTTATATCCCGGCTTCCAATGCGGCCGCCGCCGCTGAAGCTGAAATACGGTATAGTGCTCTCGCCGCTGCTTATCAGCTCTATAAAGCATTTGTGCATAAGCTCAAGGTCAAGCGCATACACCGATTCAAAGTCCGGCGTGCCGTCGGGATTTTTGGGGAATTTTTCCGGCTTTAAATAAAAATGGTCAAGCGATATTATATCCGAACTTATACCCATAAGTCCAAATCTTCTTTTAAGCATGTTGGCCGTCGTGGTCTTGCCTGAACCGGACGGGCCTGCCAGCATTATTATCTTAATATTATTTTCTTCAGACGCGGCATATTCCGCTATATTTATAATCTTCTGCTCATATATTCCGTCATCTGTCTTTATACGCAGCTCCGGATTTTCCCTGACCGCTTTGTTTATCTGACGCCGGTCAATAAGCCGGCGTATTATTATATCGTTTATGTTTTTCAAATTATCACCTTCGTTATTCAGTTTGGTTTCTCATAATATTAATAACGATTAAAATAAATACTTGTAAACCTATGCTGGTTTATTTTATCCTTATACTCAATTTTGATGCGCAGGTTCTAAAATTATACATCTGCATCTGCCTAAATCCGCTTTCGCAGGATTTGCCGCCGACAATCTGCCCGCCGCAGCGTATATATTCAGACTTGTGCATAAACTTTGCCATTTTGCAAAGGCGCATCCTGCGATATTATATTTTAGATTTAAGATATTGTGAAAATAAAAATTATATAAAGTCGCTGTCGACGTAAAACTGGCGATTTGGAAAACGGGCTCTAATCCAGTTGAGCCTTGTCTCGTATCAAGGCAGCAACTTTCCTTTTATTGCTATAGAAAGGCTGCTGCGCTTTATTCCAATAGTGACTAGTGACGTTAAAGCCATATTGCTGTTGACGAGTCGCTGCCACTAATGGTGAATTTTTTGTATAATTTACGCCGCACGCCGGCATAGCTGGTAGTGAAGATTTCGCGCCTTTCTTCCCTTTTGCCGGGAAACTGCAACATACTTAAACCGGATATTCCAAAGTATAATCAGTATAATCCAGACTTTTGCCAGGATTTATTGTAAAACTCCGCTACAGCTGATTTTCTTTCAATAAGCTCATTAAATCTATTTATGTATTCATAAGGATATTTGAAATTGAACACCCGCTCTATGTTTTTGCCGCCGTCCGACACAAGCTTTGTTACGGCACCGGCGCCGGCGCCTAATATTGTATGCGTTTCATCCATTATAAATACATTGTATAAGCTCTCAAACCCGGACTTTGCATAGCCTACATTTTCATGGTTGCCCGGAGAGCGCTTCTGCCGATACATATAGTATGGCTCATATCCGGCGCACGTCACAGAGCTGTATGCATAATCGACCATTTTGCCAACGGCGTCTGCTTCATAGGTCCCATATTTATAATCCAGCCCCGCCGCACGCTTGAGAGCTAATGTATGTACCGTTATATTTTCAGGGCTTAGGGAAATAAGTGTATCAATGCTGTTTTTAAAGCTGTCAAACAATTCGTTCGGAAGCCCGGCTATTAAATCCATATTAACGGCAAGCCCAATACTGCACGCGGCATTAAACGCATCGACCGTTTGCTGCGGAGTATGCCTGCGGCCGATATTTTGCAGTATGTCCGCATTCATTGTCTGCGGATTTATACTTACTCGGCCAGCGCCGTTTTCTTTCACCGCCTGAAGCTTTTCCGGCGCAACAACATCCGGCCGGCCAAGCTCTACTGTATATTCCCTCGCTGAAGATATATCAAAGCAGGCGGATATTTTGCCCATTAAAGCATCAAGCTGCTCAGCCGTCAGCACACCGGGAGTACCGCCGCCAATATATATTGTTTCTAATTTTAGCCCCAGCTTTGCCGGAGCTTCAGCAACAGCCTCAAGCTCTTCGCAGAGCTTTTCCAAATAATCCGGAATAAGGTGTCCCGCCTGCTGTATTGTGTTTGACACAAAAGAGCAGTATGAGCATTTCGTCGGACAGAAAGGAATTGAAACATAAAGGCTGTAAGAATTAGGCTTTGAAAGCGAGGTTATTCTCCCCTCATTTTCAGCAACACTGCGGCAAAGCGTAAGCTTTTTATCGCTTACCAGCATATCCTTACGCATAATCTCAGAGGCGCGCTGCTCGCCCTCGGTGTCAAGCAGGCGGCGCATAAGCTTTGCCGGACGCACACCGGTAAGTATACCCCAGCCGGGAGTAAGACCCGTTATATCTGCAAAGCAGCTGTAAATGGCGCGGGCAAATCCATGCTTTAATCCATCGGCGGCACTGTCAGCGTATGATGACTTTTTGCCGCCAAGCGATACCTCTGCTTCTGCCCTGCCGTCAGATGAGTAAAGAGCTATATAATCGCCGTCTATATTATTTATATCTGTTTCAGGCGGCAAAAAGTCCGGCTTTTCATGCGGAATAAAAAGCTGGAATATGCTTACTGCATCGTATTTATACTTTTCATCACATAAAATATGAATCATTATCCATATGCCCCATATAAACGTTATTTTCGCGCTCGGCCTTTAATGTAGTGGCCGGACCGTGTCCGGGATAAATTATGAAATCGCCGCCGAGTTCATCTATTTTTCTCAGAGAAGCTATTATATCGCCGTAGCTTCCGCCCGGAAAATCGGTGCGGCCTATTGTCCCTGCAAAAAGAGTATCGCCGGTAAATATCATGTTTCCAGTTATATAGCACACGCCGCCGGCCGTATGCCCCGGAGTGTGCATCACAGTTATGTCCTCACTGCCCAGCCGAAGTTTTTGACCGTCCTTAAGCGCTATATCGGCCGATTTGCAGAATTTCATACCTGAATAGCCGAGATTTAAATTATAATCGGTAAGACCCGCTACATCAAGCTCATGCACGCAAAGGGATGCGCCGGTCTTATCCTTCACCTGCAAGGCGCCGGACATGTGATCAAAGTGCGTATGCGTAAGCAAAATATATTTAAGGCTGTAATTTATATTCTCTAACGCTTTATCAAGCTCGGCGGTATATTCACCCGGGTCTATTACCGCTGCCTCGCCGCCGCTACTTATTATATAGCAGTTTGATTCAAGCATATGAGTTACTATGCATTTAACTTCCATAAAATTCTCCTTAAAGCCGTTTACCCTAAAGCTTATAAAATTGCTTTCCAATCTTTTCCAAAGTATATTATATTCATGATTTATGAACTGTGTGTTTATTTAAAGTAAAATGATTATATATTAATAA
>USGR01000140.1 GCA_900554165.1 uncultured Oscillospiraceae bacterium
GTAATAGTATTTCAGCCGGAGCTTAGACATGCGCTGGAAAAGCTTGGGCGCAGCAGGGTTAATATAATCGGAAGAATAACAAAGGTAGAAGAGGAAGAAGAGACAAAACTATGTATTGATGCTGTAGTCCGTGCCTGTAAATCGATGCAGGAAACGAAGACGGGCGCTCTTATAGTATTCGAAAAAGAAACAATGCTGGGAGAAATACTTAATACGGGTACAATAATAAACGCACTCCCGTCGTCTGATTTGCTACAAAATATTTTCTATCCGAAGTCACCGCTTCATGATGGAGCGGTTATAATAAGAAATGCCCATATTTATGCGGCGGGATGCATACTTCCGCTTACATCAAACCCGGATATAAGCAGAGAGCTTGGCACCCGTCACCGTGCAGCTATAGGTGTAACAGAGGAATCTGATGCGGTAGTCGTAGTAGTGTCGGAAGAAACAGGCACTATTTCCATTACCAGAAACGGCGGAATTACGCGGAATCATACCGCTATTACTTTGCGTAGTGTGTTGGAAAGTGAGCTTATTCCTGCCAATGAAAACAGCAAGCAGACTAAAATTAAAAGGACTATTTCAAATATACGCAAAATAATTATTCCTGCTAAAAAGGACAAAAAATCAAAAAACGCCATAAAGCAGGATAGCAAGGGAAATATAGACAGCCAGAAAAAAAGTGAAGAAAGCAGCACAGACGGCGTCAAAGGAGATGATAGAAATGAAAAAATTTGACGTTAAAAAGCTGTTTTACAATAACAGATTTGTAGCTGTATTTTCAATTATATTGGCAATAATTTTCTGGCTGGTAATTAATTTAGCGGTAAATCCTACAGATGAAAGAGTATTCAGCAATATTCCTGTTAAAATTGATACGACTGGTACGGCGGCAAGCGCTGTTAATCTTGAGGTAATAACTCAAAGCATTCAAACCGTCAATGTTACTGTAAGAGGAGAGAGATTTGCCCTTTACCGTCTTACAGATTCAGATATTGAAGCATATGCCTCAACCATTAACGTTAATACAAGAGGCGTATATAATCTTCCAATAAGCGCGCGGCTTGTGAATGACAGTGATAACACATCTCTTTCTTTCAGCGTGAGTGTAGATACAACTACTGTAAGGTTTGATCAAAAAGAAACAAGGACATTTCCTGTTCAGCCGCATATTGAGAATGTTTCGGCGTCTGAAGGACGTTATTTAGGCGAGCTCAGCGTTATCGACAATTCTACTGTAACTATATATGGTCCGGTGACAGAGCTTAACACTATTGAAGAAGTAAGGGCGGTATATTCACCTGAAACGCCTGAGGTGCTTTCAGAGACCATTTATCCATCTGCTCAGATAAAGCTTTATGATGAAGCCGGCGCAGAGATAATAACCGATTTGCTGGAAATAAGTCCGTCTAATACATGTTATATAACTATACCAGTTATGATGAATAAGACGGTAGGACTGAGGGTAAGATATGCAGATGCTCCGTCAGCGCAGTTTTCGCTGCCGGCTACTTTGAGCACAAATGAAATTGAGATTACAGGTCAGGCTAATGTGGTATCGGAGATAGACTACCTTAATCTTGCAAGTATAAGTACAAAAAATATAAGCGTATCACACAATGAATTCCAGCGCTCTGTTAATATAGACAGGACGGGAGTAAGCCTGACCGACAGGGCAGCCGAACCCGTGACGGTAACCTTTAACATGGACGGATATTCTGAAAGAAATTTATCCGTGCCAATAGCGGGACATCATGTAGTGACGGGGCTTAGCGAGCAGTTTAGCTATGAGATTACTACGACTAATTCTGTAACAATGGTCGGACCGACTGCTGTTATAGAAGCAATGAATGCAGGCGATTTGTATTACGAAATAGACCTTTCTGATATAACATCGCCCGGCACATATGAGAGAAACGTTACTGTTAAAATGCTTAACAATACCAGCGTATGGGCATACGGTAATTACAGGTGCACAATTAATATAACTCAGGTCGCTCAGTAGTTTAGTAAATTTTTAAAATTAAGTAAATTGCTGTGTCTTTTAAAATATAAAATTAAAGCTTATCCTCAAGGCACTTAAAAGGGTATACCTCATACAATGTAATGAGGTGAAAAATATGCCGGAGATAATATTATTTGTCATTGCCCTGTTTTTGGCGATAATAGGTTTTACTGAGATTATAAGATATATCACGTATGTTTTGCTGGTTCCAAAGTGCTCAAGGAAAGGACTCATGCTGCTTCCACTCAAATATGACGATGCTGAAATAAGGCTGCGCGCTGCAGTAGAAAAGATGAATTTGTTCGGCCATGGCTGCTATAACAAAATTATAGCTATTGACTGCGGCATGTCGCAGGAAACGCTTGAAATATGCGAGGAATTTATATCTACGGTCGATACAATAAAGCTGGTTAACAGCTCAGAGCTGAATGATTATGTTGAGCGGGAGCTTATAAAATCCGTTTAATGGGAAGATGAAAGTTGGACTCAAATTTAAAAAAGCTTAGCGGAAACGTTGAATCAATTACATACAGAAATGAAGACAGCGGTTTTACGGTGCTGGAGGTAAGCTCTGGCGGCGAACTTATAACCGCTGTCGGCATTATGCCGCTGGTATGCGAAGGCGAAGACATTGAGCTGTACGGCGATTGGGATAATCATAAAAACTACGGTCCGCAGTTTAAAGCCGAAGCCTGCGAGCACAGATTGCCTTCATCAGGACCAGCGGTGCAGAGATATCTCGCGTCCGGCGCTATTAAGGGCATTGGCCCTGCTATAGCCGCAAGGATAGTCGATAAATTTGGCGACGACACCTTTAATATCCTGCAAAATGAGCCGGAACGGCTTATAGGCATAAAGGGAATAAGCAAATCGCGCGCGCTGGAAATAGCAGAAGATTTCCGGCGCCGTTTCGGATTAAGAGAAGTAATAGCATCGCTTGCAAAATACGGCATAAACGCCGAAGAGGCAATAGGAGTGTACAAGGTCTTCGGCGCTGATGCGGTTGATATTATAGAAAGCGACCCGTTTATACTCTGCAGCGCCAGCTTGGATTTTGCATTTGAACGGGTCGACATGATAGCAGATTATTTGGGCCTGCCAAAGGACATGGATTCTAGAATATCTGCTGCGATTATATACATATTAAAGCACAACCTTTTAAACGGGCACACCTGTCTGCCGCGGGACAAGCTGCTGGACACAGCGTATATGCTGCTGGGTGAAATCTCTGCTGAAGAGGTATGCGGCCGGCTGATAGAAAATGAACAGCTGAGAGAAATGAAGATAGACGGCAGGGACTTTATCTTTTTAGACAGCATGTTCAGCTATGAGCGTCAGATTGCCGAAAGAATAAAGATGATGCTTTATAGCAAGCCTTTAAAGCCCATAGAAGCCGACGAAGCGGAAAAACGCATAAATCAGGTGGAAAGGTCTTTATCAATAAAGTATGAGGACTTACAGCGCACGGCAATATCCGAAGCGCTCAGCAAGGGCATACTTGTGCTTACCGGCGGCCCCGGCACCGGCAAGACGACCACTTTAAACGCCATAATATCAATATTTGAAGAGCTGGGAATTAAGACGCTGCTGGCGGCACCGACCGGCCGTGCAGCAAAGCGCATGACGGAGATTACCGGCAGAGAGGCTAAAACGATACATCGTATGCTGGAAGTGGAATTTCAGCAGGGAGACATGCCGGTGTTTCGCAGAAATTACCGAAATCCGCTCGAATGCGACGCTATAATTATTGATGAGATGTCAATGATAGACGCGCAGCTGTTTTGCTCTCTGCTTGACGCGCTCCCACTGGGCTGCCGGCTTATTATGGTGGGGGATGCCGACCAGCTCCCGTCGGTAGGCGCCGGCAATGTCCTACATGATATAATAGATTCGGAGACAGTGCCGGTTGTACGCCTTAACAGAGTATTCAGGCAGGCGATGCAGAGCCTCATTGTTACAAACGCGCACGCGATAATAAACGGCGAGCCTATGATACTGGAGCGAAAGGATTCCGACTTCTTTTTCATGCGGCAGCGTAGCCCCGTATCAGCGGCGCGGCTTATTGCCGAGCTTTATACCGAACGGCTGCCGGC
>USGR01000141.1 GCA_900554165.1 uncultured Oscillospiraceae bacterium
ATATCATAATGCGTTAAATTAATATTCTCCCAGCCATCTGCCGTCAGTCGTTAATATGGCCTTTTTTTCTATAAGGCTTTTCGGCACGTCAATAATCCGCTGATTAGTGCTGCCGCGGAAATTTAGGTCTAAGCTGCGCTTTTCCAAAATAAACCTGCCGTCAATCAGAATATCAATATTTGAAAGGAGCTCCATTTGTTCTGCTGTGCCGTTTAACAGCTCTTCAAAGGTGTACCCTGAGTAGGACGCCACTTCGTATCCGCTTTCTCTGAGCTTTTTTGCGAGTTTGGCAAAGCCTGCGGCCTGCGCAAAGGGCTCACCGCCGGAAAATGTAACTTTGCGGCAGAGCGGATTATTTTCCACAATTTTGAAAAGCTCGTCCTCATCCATCGGAGTGCCGCCGGAAAAATCCCAAGTTTCTTCATTGTGACAGCCTATACAATGATGCGGACAGCCCTGGCAGAAAAATACTGTTCGTATGCCAGGGCCGTCTACAATGCTGTCATTTTCAATACCAGCAATCTTTATCATTTTACCGAATTATTCACCGCATGCGCAGCTGAGACTGTGCTTTACACGATCGCGCTCCTCAGCGCGCTTTGCGTCGTTCCATTTGTCCATTGTGCCTACCAAATAGCCGGTGATGCGGCGAATACGCTCAAATCCTATGCCGTCGCCTGTTTTTGCCTTTATGTTATTTTCTACCATTTAAAAAACCTCTTTTCACAATATATGCTATATAATATGATTATTTTGCTTTTGACTAACTTAATTATACCATATATAGATATAAATGTCCACTGAAATCGTATAAAAATATTTAAAATATTTTTGCATCTAAGAAATATGGGAGAACAGAGTAGGTTTCAATGCATAGTCGACGACGATAGCAACAACCAGCCAGGCCGCTTAGCGGTATAAAAGATGCATATAAACTCCTGCAGAGACAGCCGCCGACAAGATTAAAAATATCAGGCCGCGGGCAATGAGTGCGGATGCATGATATTAACGTTTTTTCGCGTTTCTATATACTGTTTAAGGCCTATTCAATTCCCTGAAAGACAGGGATGTCTGGATACATTTTTTTAAGCTCTGCAAGACGTTCAGAGGAGATTGACTCACCTTCGTGCCTGCCGCAGCGCGGACAAACGTCGTTTATAACGCCTACATATCCGCACACAGGGTCACGGTCGACAGGATGATTTATGCTGCCGTAGCCTACTCCGGCATCGTGCATCCAACGCACAACCTCTTCAAACGCTTCAACGTTTTTGGCCGTATCGCCGTTAAGCTCTACATAGCTTATGTGACCTGCATTGCAGAGAGCGTGATACGGACCCTCAAGCCTTATCTTGTCATAAGCTGAAATCGGATACCATACTGGTATATGGAAGCTGTTGGTATAATACTCTCTGTCGGTTACTCCTTCAATTTTGCCGTAACGCTTCTGGTCCATGCGTATAAAGCGCCCAGAAAGTCCTTCTGCAGGCGTTGCCAGCAGAGTAAAGTTCATCGTCATTTCTTTTGACTTTTCGTCACAGAAATCGCGCATGTATTTAACAATTTCAAGACCCTTTTCCTGCATTTCGGCGCTTTCTCCGTGATGATGTCCGTAAAGAGCTGTCAGCGTCTCTGCAAGTCCTATAAAGCCTATAGACAGCGTACCGTGCTTAAGCACCTCTCTTATACTGTCGTGCGGACCTAATTTGTCTGAGTCAAGCCATACGCCCTGACCCATTAAAAACGGGAAATTATATACGTGCTTGCTCGCCTGTATCTCAAACCTGTCGAGAAGCTGCTGTGCTACAAGCTCCAGCATTCCCTGAAGCTTTTCATAAAACAACGCTTCGTTGCCGCGGCTTTCAATGGCAATGCGCGGCAGATTTATAGAGGTAAAGGAGAGATTTCCCCTTGAATATGCTATCTGACGCGACGGGTCGTAAACATTGCCCATTACCCTCGTGCGACAGCCCATAGTCGCGACCTCCGTCTCCGGCCGGCCGGGCTGATAATACTGAAGATTAAAGGGTGCGTCGATAAAGACAAAGTTCGGGAAAAGACGCTTTGCGCTTACCTTGCAGCTGAGCCGGAATAAATCGTAGTTTGGGTCGCCGGGATTGTAGTTTACGCCTTCCTTAACCTTGAATATGTGGATAGGGAAGATGCAGGTTTCGCCATGTCCCAGCCCAGCGTCCAGCGCCATGAGAATGTTTCGTATAGCCATACGGCCCTCCGGAGAAATATCGGTGCCGTAATTTATTGACGAGAAAGGCGTCTGCGCACCGGCGCGCGAATGCATTGTGTTGAGGTTGTGCACAAAGCCCTCCATCGCCTGATATGTATCTCTGTCGGTTTTCTGCTCGGCGCGCTTTCTCGCACGCTTTATTAAATGCTCGGCGTCATCCGGCGAAATGCTGTATGTCTTATTAAGATTATCCGCCACAGTCTTGTCAAACACAGCGCTGCAATTAAGTCGCGCCGTTTCTCCAGTTGCGCTCTCAGCGTCTGAAATGGCAGTCTTGACAGCCTCGCTGCAGTCTTCTGCGTCAAGAAAATCCTCTACGATTTCCGTAAGCTCGTTGCGGTACGCTTTCCTAAAGGATTTTGCAATGCCCTCCGCCATGCCGTAATCAAAATTCGGAATAGACTGGCCGCCGTGCTGGTCGTTCTGGTTTGACTGTATTGCTATAGCAGCCAAGGCAGCATAACTCTGAATGCTCTGCGGCTCTCTCAAATATCCATGCCCAGTAGAAAAACCGCCGTGGAACAGCTTTATAATATCTATCTGGCAGCAGGTGGTGGTGAGAGAATAAAAGTCAAAGTCGTGTATTTGAATGTCTCCCTCGCGGTATGCCTCGGCATGCTCCGGCCGGAGAAGATAATGCTCATTATAAGCCTTGGCGCCGGCCGCGCCTATCTGCAGCATGCTGCCCATGGCGGTGTTGCCGTCAATATTTGCATTCTCGCGCTTCATATCGCTCTTGCGAGCATCAACCTGAGTTATTTCGTCGATAGTTTTCATTAGAGAAGTGCTTGACTCTCTGGCGCGTGTGCGGTTGGCGCGGTAAAGTATATATGCTTTGGCTGAAGCGCTGAACCCATGATTCATAAGCTGCTGTTCAACCGTATCCTGAATAGCCTCAATATCCGGTGCATCTCCGTCAAATTTAAGCTCAAGAGACCGCTGAACGTCGTTTGCAACTCTTGCCGCGTCGGCGGCGTTGCCCTCGCCGGATGCTTCCATCGCCTTTAAAATAGCAGACGCTATCTTCTGCTGGTCATATAATACTATTCTGCCGTCTCGTTTTGTAATGCTGTGAATCATAGCCTTTATCCCCTCTGCTGATAGTGTGGATTTAATGGCCGTTTCAAAAAACAGCCGCCTTTTGTCGAAACAAAAGAAAAACACGATATATTGTGTTTGAGAATTTTAAAAGCAACTATATTTTGCATTATTTTATTCTAAATGTCAAGAGTAATTCTTAAAAAAAGCAAAATTTTTTATGTTCATCGGGACGCCGAACTAAAGATACGATAAAATTTATAGTGAAAAAGTATGAGTTGATCATATTAATCAAAAATGAAATACAATATATTAGTTCGCCAGTTTGTGAGTTTGAAAATATATACTGAATGTGTTATAATTTTCGAAAGTAGAATTTGGGCTTGGAGGAGCATATATGAGAGAAGAAATTCTTCGCAAGACCTTTGACGAAGAACGTGCATTATATAATTTGAAATCGGCAGATGTAGTGGAATGTACTTTTGCAGGGCCGGCTGACGGCGAGTCGGTGCTTAAGGAGTGCCGTGATATCATCGTGCAGAAGTGTAATTTTTCTCTGCGCTATCCGCTGTGGCATGCACGGAACTTTAAGATGATAGAATCTAATCTCGACGAAAAGACGAGGGCGCCTATTTGGTATTCTCACGGCGGCAGTATTATTGACTGCAAAATCGACGGCATAAAATGTCTGCGCGAATGCAGCAAAATAAATATAAAGGGATGCAAAATAAATTCGCCGGAGTTCGGTTGGAA
>USGR01000142.1 GCA_900554165.1 uncultured Oscillospiraceae bacterium
GTATAAATATTATTGATTTTTCCGGGTCAAGCCCAACAGCTAAAAATATCGCATAAAGCTCTAATGTATGCGTATACAGCTTCTCCGGCTCCTGCTTTACGGTGATGGCGTGCAGGTCGGCCACTGAAAATATGCAGTCGTAATCCTCCTGCATTGCAACATGGTTTTTCAGCGCGCCGAAATAATTGCCTATCGTCAGCGTGCCGCTTGGCTGTATGGCGCTGAATACTCTTTTCTTTGCTTTGTCCATTTACGGTTCTCCGTCCTCACTGTTAAGTTTATTCTAAAATTTGCTTAAAGCTATGCTGAATGTCTATATTCTATATATCCATGCAGGATTTAAAGGTTTCGCCTATTATCTGCATGCCCTTGGCTATGTTCTCGTCCGTCTCGGTGGAATAGTTCATTCTAAAGGACTGCGAAGGTGCGTTTTCCTCTACTGAAAAAGCGTTGCCCGGCACCACTGCGACAGAATTTTTAACAAGTCTTAAACAGAAATTCGTCATGTCAACATTATCCGGCAGCGTCGCCCAGATAAACAGTCCGCCCTGCACTTTATTGTATTTTATCTCCGGGCAAAGATATTTGTCGGCAAGGCTCATCATAAGCTCCGCCTTATGGCGATATATTTTCCTTATGCGCTCCAAATGCGCGTTAAAATCACACTCCGTCACATATCTGTGTATAATCATCTGCGACAGGATATTGGTATGCACATCTTCTATCTGCTTGCAGACAACCATTTTCGCCATAAGGTCTTTATTAGCTGCGCCAAAGCCGACACGCATGCCCGGCGAAATAACCTTGGAAAAAGAACCGGCATATATTACCCTGCCCTCTTTATCAAGAGATTTTATAGGCGGTATGTCCTCGCCCTCAAAGCGTATGTCGCCGTATGGGTTGTCCTCAAGTATTATTACATCGTATTTGCAGGCAAGCTCATAAAGCCGTATGCGCTTTTCATATGACATGGTAATGCCCGTCGGGTTCTGGAAATTGGGTATTGTATATATAAACTTAACCCTTTTATCCGACTTAAGCAGCTCCTCAAGTGCGTCCATATCCATGCCGTCCGGCTGCATATCTACACCCTTGAGCTTGCCGCCGTGCGCGCGGAAGCTGTTTAACGAGCCTATAAAGCTCGGATTTTCACAAATAACAGTATCGCCGCTGTTGCACAGCGCTTTAGAGGCAAGCGCCATTACCTGCTGGGCGCCGGACGTAACTATAACGGAGTCATCATCGCGCAGAGCGTTCTTGCCTTTCATATATTCCTTAAGATATTCAATAAGCGGCGGGTACCCTTCAGTTATAGAATACTGCAGCGCCGAAACGGGGTCGTTTCTTAAAATGTCAGACGCTATATCGGCTATTTCCTTGCTCGGAAAGGCGTCGGCCGACGGGTTGCCGGCAGAAAAAGAGATTATACCGGGCTTGGACGTCATTTTAAGTATCTCCCTTATCGCCGACGGCTGCAATGAGGCAACTGAGCTGTTAAATTTATAATCCATATTTATCACCACGTTAATTTATATATATTTTAACAGTATAATTTTACCACAATATCCCCTCTAATTAAAGAGCATATTTTAATCTCTTTTTTAAATGCAGCTTTTGTCTTTATAAATGTAAAAGCAGCATATTAACTCTTGTTTTATGCCGCCGTATTTATCGTAGACTGCCGGCCGCTTGCTCAAATACATCTGCACATTTAAAATCTGCGGCGCACTGCACTGCGACAGCAGGGATTAAATCAGGAAAGCGCAGGCATACGTCGGCGCATCATAAAAGGCTATGCGATTTTAGTGCGTGAGCAGTTGTGTCTATATAGCCGGTTTAAACCGCTTGCGGCAGCGTTAAATGGAAAACAGTGTACCCGCATACGGCTTAGTATAATTTCTTAGGATAAGTCATGCTCAAGGTAAAAAGGTTTGTGAAATATACAGCGTTACATTGATACACCTAACAGCCGCATAAGTTCCATCGTTTATACACTCCGCCTGATTGCAAACGAATGCTGCTCATAGGCTCAAAACTTAAGCAACTGGCAGTGTTTTGACAGCAGCTTGATTTGCTCTCTGCTTGCAGCTGCATCATTTTACCCAGAAATGATGCGCAGCGGATTACACGGACACTGTATAAGCGGGACGAGAATAATCTCGCCCCGCTTATACATGATTTATGGGAGAAATAAAGTAGCTGTCAAATTTCAGCCGCCGGGTGTCGGACAGAATATGGTTTTCAGCACCTTTTCCGCGCAGACTGCGTTACAATTTTTATCATACTGCAGTATGGCTGCAAATTTATGCCTTGTCCGCGTGAAAATCTTCTTACTGAAAGCTTTTTTGCGCCTAAAATGTTTGCGGCATAGATGGGTCTTTGCTTTTGATACCGCCAGTGTGCTGACGCACACCAAGTGTGAAAAAGTGAAAAGACGCCGTGGAAGCACTTAGGCATATCGGCTTTATTTCCCGGCAGCTTAGCCTGCAGTTTGGATGTTTCATAAACATCCACGCCGCTGCTTTTTTCCTTGAGCAGATGTGCGAATTTAACACTTGCAGATATCTGTCCAAAATAAATGCGTGAATTTATCCAGTAATCCAAGCATTGCTGTGCCACATTTGCAGGATAACAACATTTTAAGAGTATAGGCGCCATATTTCCAAGGCGTCAATCTTCATTTATATTATGCAGAATAAATCCGCCGGCTGCCGACTGTACTATAAAAATTGCGTCTTTTTGCCGGAACATGTCAAAACGCCTTTTCAATTATAGCCGCTATGACCGTTATGTCGTCCTCATGCCCGTCAGAACGGCGGCGGCGCGCCCCTGATGCAATATGCTCGGCAAGCCGCTGCGAGCTGTCTTCGCGCCATGCTTCAAGCTCAGCACATATCCAGTCGGTGCCCTCGCTTGTAACTCCGTCCGACATCATAAGCACTATGTCGCCGGGTGAAAGGGTTATTACAGCGTGGTCAAATCCGACGTCGCGAAGTATGCCTATCGGCAGCGATTTGCATTCCGCCTTGCCGGTGCGCCCGTTGCGTTTTATTATTGTGGACACGGCTCCCGCCTTGTACATGTCCACCTTTCCGCTAAACAAATCTATCTGAGATATATCCATAGTAGCGGTTGATTCGTCCACCGACTTGAAAAGCATTGCAGAATTGACTATCTTAAGCGCGCAGTCAAGTCCAAACCCCGCTTTTATAAGCCGGCTCATAAGCCCCGACGCCATCGCTGAATCAACAGCCGCACGGCCGCCGGCGCCCATGCCGTCGCTTATCAGCATAAACGCGCGGCCGTGGCCGTCGTTAAAGAAATCGTATGCGTCGCCGCACATGCGTGCATCAGAGCAGGTGAACTGCGCCGCCCCAAATTCTATATGATAATTCGCGCGCTCACTCAGCGTTACTATCGTCTCGCCCTCAGCGACGGAAATACACGGCAAATCAAGCTGGCGGTCGCAGGCCGATGACAGCTCCTGTATAAGGTCGGACTTGTTTATGCGGCTGCCGTCGTCCTCACATTTGAATTCTACCGTCATATGCTCGTCCTTGTCGATTGTACAGCTTATCGACGACGCCACTATGCCCAAACTGCACAGCGCAGAATCTATACGGGCGGCAGCAGCTGAATCAAACCGCTCGGCGTTTTCAAATTCATAGGACATTTCTGCAAGCATTTCGGCTATGCCGTCAAACTGGTCGGAAACTACAGAACGCACCTCTTCTATTCTGTGCATCGCCGATTCTTTCATAGAATAATCGCTGTAATTGGTAAACAGCGATTGGCAAACCTCTTCTATGCGCGCGCATCGTTTGCCAAACTTGTCGGGTATTTCTTCCGGCACTATTCGTCCGTGCCGGCGTATTATGCCGCACATTTCCATGAGCGCGTCGAGTGTTTCGCCCTGCACCGTCTCCCAGCAGTAAAGCCTGAGCGCGCAGTTTTTACAGGCTTCCGATTCTACGCGCGAATATATGCTCTGGGCGTCGGGTGCGTTTACCCGCTGCAGC
>USGR01000143.1 GCA_900554165.1 uncultured Oscillospiraceae bacterium
TTGTATTCATTTCTCACCAAGCTAAAATATGATTTTATTTTAATGTTTACTTTTTATTATCTATTTATGCTTTGATAGATATTTCAAAATCTTTCGAATGTAAAAATCATAAAATAAAATTATCTTTCACAAAACATCAAGCGTTTTTTTGTGAAAAATTACTTTTTGATTTATATAGGCAATTTGCAAATTATTTTGGATAGTGCTATAATTCGTTTTATAAATATTTGCTATTGTATTTTATTTAACAAAGGATTATTATATTTACGGTTAGGAGAATGAGTATGGAAGACATGATTAAAAAAATCCTGGAAATAGATACAAAAGCCCGCGAAATGACCGCTAAATCAGAGGCCATGCGTACTGAAGCCAAGTCTTCTATAAATCAGAAAAAAGAAGAGCTTCGCCGTGAATTTAATGAGAAAATGCAGGCACGCATAGCGGAATTTGAAAAATCTGAGCGTCAGGCAGCAGAAAATCAGATAAAGAAAAATGACGAGCAGAACAAAGCCATTATGGATAAGCTTAATAAAGCATATGAAAGCAAAGCTGAGAATTGGGTAGATATGTTATTTAAAAAATCAATTAATTGATTTTTTAAATAACATTCTGCCTCTAATTTTGCCTGAAAATGGATGGTAATTGATATGTTAAGCAACTATGCATCTAATTCCGTGCTTACCAAAACACGGGCCAAATTCGGAAAACGCTTAAAGTCCGACGACTATAAAGCCCTTGTAGCTATGTCCAGCGTTTCGGATATTGCCGCATATTTAAAGAGCAATACACATTATGGGAATGTGCTTAAAAATATAAATGAATCGGCCATACATCGCGGAAATCTTGAACTTCTTCTTCGCTCTCAACTTTTATCCGACTTTGCCGAGTTATGCAATTTTGAAAAATCTGTCGGCAATCACTTCTTTGAGTTTATAACAGCATACGGCGAGATTGAAGAGCTTTTAAGCTTTATCAGGTACTTTAATGCGGGGCATCCGGAGGAATACCTGCTGAATATACCAGACTTTTTCAACAAACATACACCGCTAGACTTAGTTGCGCTGTCTCAGGTTAAAAGTTACAGCGAGCTTATTGAGTTTTTAAGTCACTCGCCTTATCAGAAGTTATTTTCTCCCTTTGAGGTTAAAGAAGGAGAGCCGCTTGACATTTTAAACATAGAGGCTGAGCTTTACAAATATTTATATAAACTGCTTTTCAAGCTTATAGGCGGCAGCCTGCATGCGGGCAATGAAGATTTAATTAATATATATAAAATGAAAGCTGAGCTTGACAATATAAGACGTATTTACCGCAGCAAAAAATATTTTGGACTCTCTAAAGAAGTGCTTATTTCACAAATGCTGCCATATCAATATAAAATTTCAAAAAAGCAGCTAAATAAAATGCTTTCCTCAGATAATCCAGATGAGGTTTTGGAAATAGTAAAGCAGGCTTACCACACCAAATATTGCGATTTTAGCAATTCTAGAATTGACATGAACTGCTATATTGTATTTTATAAATACATTTCTAAAAAGCTGAGATATACTAAGTACTCGTCAGTGGCGATGGCATGCTACTTTTATCTATTTGATTATGAGATTAAAGATATTACGACTATTATCGAAGGCGCAAGGTATAAAGTGCCCTTTGATGAATATAAAGATTTAGTTTTGTTTTATTCATAATTAGGGGGTGAAAATTTGTCTGTAGAAAAAATGACGATGGTCAATTTAATAGGCAATTACAACATACTGGATAAAGCTATAGACGCTTGCGTCAGCTCACGAGTTTTTCAGCCAGAATCTACTACAGAGCTGCTTTCTGACGTTAAAGCAATATCTATTGCCCGTGTTACTGACGAAAATCCTTATGCTGCGCCTTTATCTAAACTTACCGACATCTTAAAACTTTCGGACATAGAGCCAGAGCTTATTAAGGATAGTGAAATCGATATTGATGTCGACGATATAGTAAAATACACCGATAAATTTAAAGAACAGATGGACTCGCTTATAGCAAATCATTCAAACATTGAAAAAGAACTGGCATCTCTTGATATAAGTATTGAGCAGCTTCAGCATTTTACATCGCTTGATATTCCGCTGTCCAAAGTGTTTTCATCGCAGTATTTAAAGGTTAGGTTCGGACGTATTCCTGCTGACAGCTTTGTTAAGCTGAAGACTTTCGCGGACAATCCTTATCTTGTATTTGTTCCCTGCTCTTCTGACGACGAATTCTATTGGGGGGTTTATGTTACTCCGCTGGAGCGAGAGGACGAGGTCGACGAAATTTTTGCAAGCCTATATTTTGAGCGTCTTAGAATACCTGATTCTGCCGGTACTCCTGCTCAGGCGCTTGACGAACTTACGGCAAGACGTGAGAAGCTGCAAAAAGATTATGAGTCGCTTACAAACGAAATTATAGAGTTTGTAAGCAGCGAGCATGACCGTTGTCTTAAAATATATACTTCAATTAAGCTGAGATACAACGCGTTTGAAATAAGACGGTACTGTGCAAAGTACAATAATTACTTCATGTTGGTCGGCTGGATTCCGCTTAAGGAGAAGGCCAAATTCTCAAAAATAATGGATAAGGTCGACGGAATAGAATATTCCTATGACGAGCCAAAGAAAAATAATCGTGTAAAGCCGCCTACAAAGCTGCGAAATTTAAAAATTTTCAGGCCGTTTGAATATTTTGTGTCGATGTATGGGCTTCCTAATTACGGTGAGATTGACCCAACCATTTTCGTGGCTATCACATATACCATAATGTTCGGCATAATGTTTGCCGATTTGGGTCAGGGTATTGTTTTGGCGATTGCCGGCTTTCTCATGTATAAGCTTAAGGGAATGCCGCTTGGCAAAATACTTATCCCGTGCGGACTGTGCGGAGCTTTTTTCGGAATTGTATTCGGCTCGGTATTTGGTCTGGAAGATGTACTTGACCCGTTATACCGAGCAATCGGATTTAGTGAAAAGCCAATAAGCGTAATGGAAGATGTTACAACAATACTGCTGTTTGCCATTATTTTCGGCATGGCGATGATTGTAATAGCAATGCTGCTCAACATTGTATCCAATTTAAAGCAGAAAAACTATGAAAAATCGCTGTTTGGTCCGAACGGATTTGCCGGAATGGCAATTTATCTTACAATTATATTGGTGGCTGGCAGCATAATGTTAGGCTTTAGTCTGCCGCTGCTTCCGACGATACTTATAGGCGTCGTTCTTCCTATTATAATCATTCTGTTTAAAGAGCCGCTCGGCAACCTTGTGTCGCACAAAAAGAAGCTTTTGGACATGAGCTTTGGAGAATATTTCATGCAAAGCTTCTTTGAACTGTTTGAATCAATTTTGACTTTCTTTACAAATACTGTATCTTTTATACGTGTAGGTGCATTTGTCTTAGTGCACGCCAGCATGATGATGGTCTTCACCTCTCTTTACGATATTGTCGGCGGCGGAATAGTCGGTATAATTATAATGGTGTTCGGCAATGTCTTTGTCACCGTGCTTGAGGGGCTGCTTGTTGGTGTTCAGGTATTAAGGCTTGAATTCTACGAGATGTTCAGCCGCTTCTATGAGGGCGGCGGCAGAAAATACGCGTCAATAAATATTAAAAATGATATTCAACAAATATAAGGGTTAATTCCCGGATTGGAGTAAAATTATGTCAACATTACTTATCGCTTTTGTAATCGCTATCCCAATTATCGCTATCGCCGCTTCTGTATTTGTTGCTTTCCGCACGATGCGCAGAACCGGCAATGTAAAGAGAGCGCTTAAGCGCCACGCTGTAATGCTCCTTGCGTCAGTCGTAATATGCTTTTCCTGCGCAGTAGCTGTTTCTGCTGATACTACTACTGCCGATACAAACGATGCTTCAGCGCAGACTTCTGTGTCTGAACAGGCTGATGCGGCGGACTATGACAATGCAATAGGCATGGGCTTTATCGCCGCCGCGCTCAGTATCGGACTTGCGGGTATAGGCGCTGGTATTGCTCTGGCTG
>USGR01000144.1 GCA_900554165.1 uncultured Oscillospiraceae bacterium
ACTGCAGATGTAGCTACTACTGCAAGAGCTGCTATTCCTATTATAGGAAGCATGTCCTCGCCTGTGCCTACCTGTGTTTTTGATGAGCCGCCTGCTGTGCTGCTCTTTGATGTTGTTGAAGCTGTGCTGGCTGTTGAAGCGGTCGACGTTGTTGAGGCTGTGCTGGCCGTTGAAGCAACGCTTGCGGTTCCCTCGCCCGAACCAGTTTCGGCTTCAGTTGTTATCGTCCAATTCTTTATTGTCAGAGCATCGCTTGTATCTTTACCATATATTACAAATGTAACGCCTATCAGTTTTGGCTGACCGTCTGGGCCAAAGATTAAATCATAGAGCTGATCATCATCATAAATTTCGCCGTTATCTTTCTGAGCGCCCTTTAATAAATCAGATACCTTTATTGAAAGCTTATACTCGCCCGCAGGTATATGATTGTTAACAGCTTCTACTCCTGCCGCTTTGACTATTGCAGGGTCAACGCTTGCTGTAGCGGCGGCGCCAAAGTTAAATTTCATCTGCCAGCAGTCACTGTCAGTGCCTTCAAATTTAATGTCAAAATTCAAATAATAATCCGGCATTAATGTTACAATGCCGTTCGCACCAGTTGTATCCTCTACACGTGCGTTCGGATATCCATACGGATGCTGTCCTGTCGGCCATATCTTCATTCCGTCCGCTGATGCTTCGCCATTCATATATGTAGACTCTGCAAGGGCTCCGCTCCAAGAACCGTCAGTAGACGACTGCCACGCTTCAATATCGTCTACAGGCAAAGTATACATTGTGTCTGCTGATGCGGTCATCACAAATGTTGACATAGCCGCTGCCAATGCAAGTGTAACTACCGCACTTATTATCTTTTTCATCCTATACCTCTCCTTTTTTAATTTGTATATTTATTATAATACTTATTTTTATATATCGCAATACTTTTGTAATAATTTTGTTATAATTATTTAATATCAAAAAATATTTAAACATTAAAATAATAATATAATCATTTTGCTCAACTAATATATTTAATTTTGCTTGTATAAATAAATTTATTTATGTATAATGACTAAATAAATAATATTATAAGGGAATGATAAATTATGCCAAAATGGTTAAAAAATGCAGTTTTCTATGAAATTTATCCGCAAAGCTTTCAGGATTCAAACGGTGACGGCATAGGCGATATTAACGGTATAATCAGTCGACTTGATTATATCCTCGGGCTCGGATGCAACGCTATATGGCTGAATCCATGCTTTGATTCTCCTTTTACCGACGCCGGATATGACGTGCGCGACTATTATAAGGTAGCTCCGCGCTATGGCACAAACGAAGATCTTAAAACGCTTTTTAGCGAGGCGCACTGTCGTGGCATGCATGTAATTTTAGACCTTGTCGCTGGGCATACATCTTACGACAATCCATGGTTTTTGCAGTCTATGCTGCCAGAAGAAAATAAGTACAGCCACAGATATGTGTGGACCGACAGCATTTGGCATTCTCCCGCCAATGTGCCGGAACTATCGGGCTGCTTAAGAGGAATTTCCAACCGCGACGGCTGCTGCGGCACAAATTATTATTCTACTCAGCCTGCTCTTAATTACGGCTTTGCCAATATAACCGAGCCGTGGCAGATGCCGGTTGATGCGGCGCCAGCCGTCGCAACCAGAGAAGAAATGAAAAACATTATGCGATTTTGGCTCAACATGGGCTGCGACGGTTTTAGAGTCGATATGGCAGCCTCCCTTGTAAAAAACGACCCGGATAAATCAGCAACTATAAAGCTGTGGCAAAACTTTAGACAATTTTTGGACGAAGAGTTTCCTCAGGCCGCTATTGTTTCAGAGTGGGGGGACCCGGAAAAATCACTTAAGGCGGGCTTTCATATGGACTTTTTACTGCATTTTGGCCCATCCCGTTATAACGACCTTTTTAGATGCGATGAACCGTATTTTTCCCGCCGCGGTAAAGGTGATATTTCTAAATTTGTAAATAAATATAATGAATACAGACAGTGCGTTAACGGCAATGGATATATCTGCCTGCCCACGGGAAATCATGATATGGCAAGAATGAGGCGCTATTTAGATGAAGATGAAATGAAAGTCGCCTTTGCCTTTATTTTATCAATGCCCGGCGTGCCATTTATATATTACGGCGACGAAATAGGCATGAAATATTTAGAGGGCGTTAAATCTGTTGAAGGCGGATATGAGCGCACTGGCTCACGCTCGCCAATGCAATGGGACGGCAGCACAAACGCCGGCTTCTCCAGCGGCAGGCCGGAGGATTTATACATAATGATTGATGCTGACAACATGCGTCCTACTGTAGAAAATAGCATTAGCGACGCTAATTCTCTGTATAATGAAACAAAAAAGATTATTTCTCTGCGTATGGAGCACACGGCGCTGCAGGCAGATGCCGATATTGAGTTTATTTATGTGAAAGAAAACGAATATCCGCTAATTTATAAACGCAGCAGTGAAAACGAGGACATTCTTATTGCAGTAAATCCGTCTGGTGCTGCTAAAAGCGTGGATTTAACCTCTGCTTTGTCAGGTCATTTAACAAATGGCGATACACCGCGCATGTTATATTTCTGCGGAGAAAAGGCCGCTTTCAACAGCTGCACCATAACCATTCCGCCGGCAAGTATTTCGTATTTTATACTGTAGTATAATTTTAATTGTGGCATGCAACGGGTAATAATATATTATTAGTCGGAAAATTAATCGCACTTACATATTTTACTTCTATATCTGATATCGCCGCAGTTTAACTGGTGATACGCTTATAAAAGCAGCATATAAAAAGACTAGTGTGCTCCTTTAAAAATTGCATTATATGCTCCGCAGAAAAAATTGCAGATTTTAAACATTTTTGCACACCTCTACTAAACAAAATCACGATTAATTCTTATGCTGTTTTAGAAAAATTTTATTCTAATAGATTAGTTCTCTCTATCTTTATTATTCTTGCTATCTAACATAAACACTATCGTTCCAAAGGCCGAGAAGCCGTCTTGTAAGTATCGCTCACAAGACGGCTTCTTTTGTTGTTTAAGCAAGCCCCAATTGAACCGCGGGAGATGAAAGCTGGAGCAAAATAAAATCCTGCTGATGTAAAACAGCAAAGAGGTTTGGCGGCCATATTGAAAAGTAGGTCGGGAGGTTTTGACGCATGAGGAAAAGTCAGCACAACAAAATCAAAACCACCAGTAAACTGGTGGTATGGACTCGCCCTATAAGGGCATATTGTTGCGCGTGGTCCTTCGACCACTGAGGCCTGACAGCCGCAACGCTTTCTCTAACTGCCTCTTAAAGAGGCTTTTTTATCGTTTTATTTCACCGGCTCACCCGTAAACGGGTCAATAAATTCCTTCATACTCATTTGATCCGATAGCTTATCTTCCTGCAACTGGTTTTGGATATATTCCCTTATTGCCTTTTCTTTCTTTCCTACTGTATCTACAAAATATCCTCTTGCCCAGAACTTTCTGTTACCAAATTTGTATTTCATATTTGCATGTCTTTCAAATATCATGAGTGTTGATTTGCTTTTCAAATATCCCATAAATTGAGCTACTGAATATTTTGGCGGTATCTCCACCAACATATGTATATAATCAGGACAGGCTTCTGCTTCCAATAATTTGCATCCTGGTTTTCGTTCAATCAGCATCCGCAATATCTGTCCTATATCTCTTCTTAATTTGTTATATATTACCATTCTTCTATATTTCGGTAATATTACGATATGATATTTGCACCTATACGTCGTATGTGCTAAACTATTTTTGTCATTCATATGACAATCCTCCTTTGCTATTTTAGACGGCTGCCCTGCCATCTTTATTATATAGCAAAGGAGATTGTTTTTTTATCACTAAAAGATCTGATACCACGCACATAGTACGTGGTATTCGCTTCGCAATCATAACCACGCCTAAAAGACGTGGTATGTACTCGTCCTAAAAGGACATAATGC
>USGR01000145.1 GCA_900554165.1 uncultured Oscillospiraceae bacterium
CTGCTTTCGGGCGGCTCATAAAAGACGCCGGGCAGCAATACCCTTTTTGATGTAGCGTCGGTTCTGCGCAGACAGTCGAGTATTTTGAGCTTATCCTCCTCCGCTCTGCACAGCAGTATATTAGACTGCCTGCCGAGCATTTCAAAAACGACGATAATGTCGGCATGGTCGCCCATTTCGGTTACTGAATCAAATTTTAAAAATATCACTCTGTCCATACCAAGCTGATAAATATCTGTGAGCATGGCGCTGGAAAGGTGCTTTCTCAGCAGCATGCAGAACATGGGCGGCGAAGCCGGATTTTCCACACTGCTTTGAGTAATATGTATCCGCTGCAGCCCGGCTGATGCAGATATAATCAGCCGTCCGGAAGCATCCTTGGACTTGAGCGATATTATAACGGTGTCTTTCATCGGCTGATAAATTTTCTGCACTCTTGCGCCGATGTACGGCCTGAGCGATTGCGCTACCAGGTGCAGTATTGTGCCGTCAAACGCCATTTTAAGCATGTCCTTTCGTAAATAGTAAAGTTAAATTTAAATGTTTTTCCAAACTCTGCCGCGAACAGCATATCATCTGTGCAACGGCGCCGCTTCAGTATAGTGCTCCTAGCATCTTACCGCAGACTGTGTAAATTTGTAAAATATTAACACTCAGCCGTCCGCACAAAGCTTTTATCACTTTTCAGATATAAATGCGCAGCATCCATAAATAGTGTGGATGCGGATTTCTATATGCACCGATATATTTTAAAGCTCATTGCCGCCGACAAAAATATACGCGCGTCATGCGATAATTAAAGATAAAGGCAAAATCCGCAAAAAGCAGAGATAAACCAGATATATGAACCTACAGACTTTGATAAGGTGCAACTTCGTCCAAAATAACAAATTCTGCGGTGGAAAATGCAGCGGATAGCATATCCGCAAGAGGTTTGCAGATAATTCTTTCGGTGCAGAAATGCCCAGCGTCAATAATGCATAATCCCGCCTGCACCGCCTCCAAATACTGGTGGTGCTTAATCTCAGATGTAACAAACGCGTCTATATTGCTCTCAATGCAAAAGTCAATATATAAATCCGCCCCGCTGCCGGAGGATACGGCAACGGTTTTTATTTCTTTATCACCGCAGGTAAAGTCCACGCGCGGCGCACCAAGATGCTCTTTTATGACCTGTGCAAAATCCTTTGCCTTAATGCTTTGTGTAAGCACGCCAAGTCTTCCAAAGGCCAAATTTTCGCTTTCTTTAGAATATATTGGTCTTACATCTCTTAAGCCAATGACATTTGCCAAAACATCGTTTACGCCGCCCGCCGCCGCGTCAAGGTTAGTATGCGCGCAAATCGCGCTTATGTCATACTTAGCGAGCAGGTATGACGCGCTCTGAGAGTTCAGAGCTTTAATGGGGTGAAATATAACCGGGTGATGGCTTATAATCAGATTACATCCTGCCTCAGCGGCTTTCATAACATTGTGAGGAGTAATATCAAGCGCCACAGCGGCTCTTTTCACAGCCTTAGATTTATCCCCGACAAGCAGCCCGACATTGTCCCACTCTGCACAGCTTTCAAATGGAGCAAATTTATCAATATAATTATAAATATCTCCGACGGTACACATATTGCCGCCTCCCTAAAACAAATAAGAGAATAAATCCTGCGTTTATAAATGCAGTGCCAAATCATGATAAAAAGATGTTGTTCTTAAATGCCTAATCTGCACAGTATAAGCTTAAAAACAAAATTACGGCTCATTTGACATCGGTAATTTCTTCAATCTTTGCCTTTATAGATAATAAGTACGATGCGGCGGCATGGTCTCCCGTAACCTTAGCGCCGTTTATTCTGTTGTCAAGGTCAGAGCATACCTTTATAAGATAATCGCGGACAAAAGCATCAGTGCCCGGAGCAAGCCGGCCGGTGTAGCAGAGTAAATCTTCATAATCCACGCTTCCGGCATACTCAGCGCACATGACTGTGTATACTTTCTGTGCGTCGCGCACTGCCTTTTCGGCTATAATATCAAATCCGCTTGAGAACAAGAACTTTCTAAGCTCATACGCCTTAGTCATAGGCTGCAAAATTAGCCGCTTGCCACCCTGCCTAAGCCATGCGGCGTTGTCAATCATTTCAGACATAACAAGACCGCCCATTCCACAGATAAAAATATCATCTGCGTCCTGGGCGCCTATAGTGGTAAGGCCGTTGCCAAGCCTTAATTCGATAAAGCCGGCAAGCCCTGCTGCATCAATATTTTTTTTAGCAGAATTAAGCGGCCCCGGCGCTATATCAGAAGCTATTGCCCTAACAGCCCTGCCTGTCTGCACAAGATATATTGGCAGATAAGCGTGGTCAGTGCCTATATCGGCAATAGCGGCGCCGTCTCTGCAAAACTGAGCCGCCGTCTGCAGCCTGTTGCTCAAATTTTGCATGAACTATGCATTCATATGTGAATTGAGCTTTTCTATAAGCTCGTTAACGTCAACGCCGTGTACCTCACAGGCCTGCTCAATGCTCTCGCCTCTTGAAGCAGGGCAGCCAAGGCAGTGCATGCCCATCTCAAGGAAGTATTCGGCAGTGGTCATATCGGCGTCGAGAATTTCACCTATTAATGTATCTTTAGTAACTGTCATAAGTTCTCATCCTTTCATTTGCATATCTTAGTTATTAGTATATTACCCGATAGTGTAAATTGCAATACATAAATAATTCTATAAATTTATATTCGCAGATATATAAGCTTTTATCACACATAAAAATACTTTGCATATTTTTAAAATGCGGGAAATTAGTAGGGCTGTTTCGCACCACGTGCCGCCTGGATATATAAAACTGCTCTGATAGACTAATCGCAAGACTTAATTTCCGCTTTTGTATAAATATAATATCCGCATGATTATATAATCGTATATTCAATTATAGTTTTACAAAAATAGTCAGGCCATTAAATGTAAAATATCAATCTCATAAAATTGCATATAGCCGCGACAGCAATCTTGCTACTTCCTCAAATTATGAGAGTATGCTATCGATAAAGCTATGCATCTCAGACCGCGTGGCCAAAATTATTTTGTATCAATTTTTTTAGAGCAGGCAACAGCCAGCGCGCCGGGGCCGATATGGCAGGAAACGCTGAGTGAAAGTGGATCCATGTGTATGTCAAACCCAGGAAAAGCCTGTTCAACCTCTGATTTAAATTCCAGCGCCGCCTCGGTGTTATATGTGTAAGCCATTTCAAGATGCATTTTGTCCGGGGTAGAGCAGTCGGCAAATCTGCCCTCAAAGTCGGACTTCATAGCGTCTATAAGTATTTTTTTAGCCTGCTTAACTCCGCGAGCCTTTGCAAAAGCGTCAAGCTTTTCACCCTGAATTTGCAGCACCGGCTTAATCTGCAGCACTGTGCCGATAGCTGCCGCCGCGGGAGTAACTCTTCCGCCTTTTTTAAGATATTTAAGCGTGTCCACCATAATATAAATGCTCGATTCAAATTTTGCCGCCTCAAGGCGTGCTTTAATTTCAGCGGCGCTTATGCCGTTGTTTGCCATTTCTAAAGCGTCGAGCACCGACTGCCGCTGCGTAACGGATATTCTCTGATTATTTACGACTTCTACCTTTCCGCCAAAATCTTCGGCGAGCATAGAAGCCGTATGGCATGAAGCGCTCAGACCGCTTGACATGGGTATATGAACAATTTCATCATAATTTTCCAGAATACGTCCCCATAAGTCGGTGACGTTTCCGACAGCCGGCTGCGACGTGGAAATTTCCGCTCCTTTAGCGAGAGCATCGTAAAATTCAGCCTGAGTAAGATTAATGTCTTCAAAGCAGGCTTTTCCGTTTAAGACAAAGGGCATAGGCAGCACAAATACGCCAAGGTCTTTAGCTTCTGACTGAGTAATGCCACTGTTGCTGTCGGTACATATAGCTGTTTTATTCATAATAAGCTCCTTAAAATCAAACTGATAATATTTTAA
>USGR01000146.1 GCA_900554165.1 uncultured Oscillospiraceae bacterium
ATGTATAATATTAAACTAAGCTTTAGAATATAAATAAAGGAATGATAATTTAATGCGCAATTTATTTAATCTGCTGGACACTTCAACGCCTACTACTTCAGGCACTGGTGAGACAACAGGCAGCTGGGCTTCTATTCTGATAATGATAGTATATATTATCGGATTTGCCGCTCTTATTTATTTTATATTAATACGTCCGCAGCGCAAAAAGACAAAGGAAGAGCAGAAGATGCGCGACAGCGTACAGGTTGGCGACGAGATAATAACCATAGGCGGCCTTTACGGGAGGATAGTCTCGAAAAAGGACGACGATTCGTTTATAATGGAGTCGGGCGCCGATAAGAATAAGATACGCATTGCAAAATGGTCAATACAGACAAATCTTACATTGCACGATGAATAAGGAAATAAAATATCGCCGTTAAGTCATAAGGCTTTTCCAAACTGAATATTAATAGATATAAGTATTCGGGAGTGATAATATGAAGCCTAAAAACATATCATCTTCACCAATGATGGATTTAGTAAAGAAAATGGCGATAGCGACACTTATAGGCGCGGTATCAACATTCATAGTATTATGCGTGATGGCGCTGGTTTTGTCGGTTAAGGACATACCGACCACAGCAATATCTGCTATGTCGTCGACAGCGGCGGGGATAGGAGCTTTTGTCGCGGGGTTTGCCGCTGCAAAGCTTTATAAAAAGCGCGGCGCCATAATAGGTGCGGCCGCCGGTGCAATACTCTTTATTGTTATATTTATAGCGTCTCTGATAATTGCCGGCGCAGAATTGACTGTCACTGTTTTGCTGCGATTGGTGCTCATGCTGCTTGCTGCGGCTGTCGGCGGCATCATTGCTGTTAATATGCGCGGCCGCAAGAAAAAGATTTAATCTTTTTACATCCGCACACCGACAGAGTTAGACAGATATTTTAGTGTTTTGGCAAATAAAAGCTTTGCTATTTCTGTTAAATATGCTATAATGTAAAAAAGATATTGATCCGTCTGCCTTTAAAGCACGGGGGACTGAAGCCGGCTTATATCGGTTGAGGTTTTGCATCCAGCTATAGGCATTGACCGGCAAGATAAATTTCCCGCCGGTGCGGACGGGTAAAATAAAACAGGAAATGAGGGTTAAAGTATATGAAACACGTTAAAACTTTGAATACGGCAAGCCTTAAAAAGTCTGCGGAAAAGGGCGGCTGCGGCGAGTGCCAGGCTTCATGCCAGTCAGCCTGCAAAACATCCTGCACAGTGGCAAATCAGGCTTGCGAAAAATAAATTTTTGCACTTGTTAAAGATAAGGCAGAAATGCCTTATCTTTATTTTGCTATATATTTTTAAGTCGGTTCTTTTAAAAATATAAGCTCATTACATATATATTTACCATTAGTAAATTGTTAAAGCTTTTGAGGCAAAAAGATTTAGTGAGATTTGGGCTCACTGCGCAATGATATCATGCAGCCGCTGCCCACGCAGGCAAAGAACTGTTTTAGATGGGTGAAATGCGCAGTATATTATTGGAACGTTTAGACATATTTGCTTTGATGATGCATCGCCTCGGCACTTACCAAAAAACACAGTATTACAAAGCGGAAAAGCACAAATCTGCCGTAAATTTGTACAGCAGATTTTAGACATTGGCCGTATAATTTCATATTAAGATATGGCGCTATAAATTATAATTTGGAGAAATATAAAATGATACACAAGTACAAGCTTAACGGATATAACATTGTGATGGATATAAACAGCGGCGCGGTGCACGTAACCGACGACGTCACATATGACATGGTTGGCGAAGACGGCGGAAAATCCATGCCGGACATGGAAGCACAGTGCAAAAAGTATGCTGATAAATATACAAAAGAGGAAATGGCCGAAGCGGCGGCGGAGATAAAATCTCTGACGGATGCCGGTGCGCTGTTTTCTGAGGATTATTATGCAGACTTTGCCGACAAAGCGATAAGCTCGCCGATAAAATCTATGTGTCTGCATATAGCGCACGACTGTAATCTTGTGTGCGATTACTGCTTTGCGGCAAAAGGCGATTTCGGCCACGGCCGCTGCCTTATGAGCGCTGAGACGGGTAAAAGGGCTATTGATTTTCTTATAGAAAAATCGGCAAATCGTCACAACTTGGAGGTGGACTTTTTCGGCGGCGAACCGCTTATGAATTTCGACGTGGTTAAGGAAATAGTAGAATATGCCAGGAGCCTTGAGAAAAAGCACAACAAAAACTTCCGCTTTACAATAACGACAAACGGCGTTCTGCTGAGCGACGATATCATAGATTACATAAACGGCGAGATGTCAAATATAGTGCTGTCAATAGACGGCCGGCCGGAAGTTAACGATAGATTTCGCAAGACGGCAAACGGGAAAGGCAGCTATGACGTTATTATAGATAAATATAAAAAGCTGGTCTCCAAGCGGACGGGCGACTATTATGTGCGCGGTACCTTTACCAGAAAAAATCTTGACTTTTCTGAAGACGTACTTCATTTATGGAGAAGCGGTTTTGACCAGATATCAGTTGAGCCGGTAGTGGCGTCGCCCGAGCTTGATTATTCATTAAGAGAAGAAGATATTCCCGCAATCTGTGCTGAGTATGAAAAGCTTGCCAATATAATAATAGACATGAAATCTAATGGCGAGAAAATAAACTTTTTCCATTTTAACATTGATTTAGACGGCGGACCGTGCATTATAAAACGTCTTAAGGGCTGCGGCTGCGGCAACGAGTACGTAGCGATAACTCCGGAGGGGGATATTTACCCATGTCACCAGTTTGTAGGTATGGAAGAATGGAAAATGGGCTCTCTCTATGACGGCAGCTTTGATAATGATAAAAAGCAGCTTTTTGCGGCAAATCATGTGCTTTCTAAAGATAAATGCTCCGACTGCTGGGCAAAGTTCTATTGCTCGGGCGGATGCAGCGCGAACAATGTACAGTATATGGGCGACATACATAAGCCGCATGAAATCTCCTGCGCGCTTGAGAAGAAGCGTGTGGAATGCGCTGTTATGATTAAGGCGGCGCTTGCTTAAATATATCTTTAAAATCGGCCAAACTGAACATTAATGTTTGTAAAGGACTAATATATTCTTGAAGATATATAGAGCATTTGCAAAATATTGTGTGGCACATTGCCAGATGTCTGCATTATAACATTTAAAGCAAGCAGACATGCTGCCTAATGCTGAAATATTGTAGAAAATGGATAGGACGGTGGAAATTTGTCAGTTTTGACAGAAATAAGCAGTTACATAGTTTGGTTTGCCATTTACAGCATAGCCGGCTGGATTTATGAAACAATTATTTGCTCAATATCTGCCAAAAAGCTTGTAAAGCGCGGATTTTTAAACGGCCCCTATTGTCCGATATACGGTACGGGAGCCGTTTGCTGTATTTTGCTGTTTTCAGATATAAACAATATTTTAGGGCTTTTCTTTGCCGGAATGGTAGTTACATCGGTAATAGAATATTTTACATCTTGGGCTATGGAAAAGCTCTTTTCCGCAAGATGGTGGGATTACAGCAATAGAAAATTCAATCTTAACGGAAGAATATGCCTGCTTGGCAGTGTTGTATTCGGAGCAATGATAGTTTTGCTTATAAAGGTAGTACATCCATGGATTTTTTATATTACTAACAATATTAATCCATATGCAATGATTGCATTAGCGGCAGTGTTTATAGTTGGCTTTGCGGTAGATATTATATTTACTGTCGTTCATATGAATAAATTTAATGAAAAGCTTGGTAAAATTCACATGCGGGCGCAGCAGGCTGTTTCCAATTATCGAGTGCAGGCAGAGGCCCGAAAAGAAGATATTAAGAATAAGCTTCAAGCATCTGTTGAGGCAATAAGGAATAAAAGCAAAAATAAATCAGAAGTTAAGCTTAGCCTTCATGAGCGAAGAATTTTGCGCAGTTTTCCTAAATTTCAGTCGACTCGATATAGCGA
>USGR01000147.1 GCA_900554165.1 uncultured Oscillospiraceae bacterium
ATTTTATTTACAGTAATCGTGAGAATGTTGTTTTAAACATTTCTATATTCTTAAGCTTTGCGTTTCTGCTTTTATCAATAAGCATAAAATTTTATCAATATCAGTTTATACCGGCAGCCGTCTTTTGCCTGTTTGGTTATCTTGCTATTTATGATTTATATAAAAAGATTAGAACTGCTGTAAATAACACGTCCGACAAAAAAATCAGGACAAAAACCGGCGGAATAATAATTCCTATTTTTACAGTAGTCACTATATTTGTATTTACTGTAGGAAATAATGGTCTTATAGCTCAGCAACTGAATAGAGCGACGAATATAAACCCAAATCCATGCCAGCAGGAGATTGCAAAAATAATATTGTCGGACAAAAAGGAAAATCAAACCTTGCTTGTGCCTCTTGCTTTAGACGATTGCTTTTATACAGCTGCCGGCATTGTTCCTTCTTCAAAGTATTTTTATATTCCAAACATCTCGTTTGAAGCTTATCCGGATGTATATATAGGCCAATATGAAGATATTGAGGCGGGAATAAACAATTATATTGTTGCTTCTTTTGTCGCCGGCTACAGCGAGGAGGCAGAACAGCAGCCAATTAACGAAGATAATTATACTCAGAAAATATATAATGCTATTTCGAAAAATTACGAAATAATAGCTTCTGTTGATGGAGAATATCACAGTGAGGGAAGGACCTTTTATCTTTACAGGAGAGTAGATTAGATAGCTAAAAGTATTTGGGGTAGGGCTTTGTGGAAAGGCGGTTTTATATGAAAGGGCTGCTGGCGAAATATATGACAATTATAAAGCAGCTTATAAGCTATGGAATTATAGGCGGCATATCTTCCGGGCTTGATTTTTGCGTATATATTCTTTTAACACATGTTGGACTTAATGAATTTGTTGCAAATCTTATAAGCGTGAATATAGGGATTGCCTGCAGCTTTATTTTCAACTCGGTCATCACTTTTAAGATGACGGATAAAAAACTTAAAAGAGGAGTTGAATTTTTCATTGTAGGCTATTGCGGTTTAGGCCTTTCTACGCTGATATTGTTTATAGGTACGAAAGTGTTTTCTGCAAATGAAATTGTTGTAAAGCTTATATCAATTTTCATAGTGGCGTTGTTTCAGTTCATACTCAATAAGCTTGTAACATTCAGGGGTGAAAATAAAAATGGATAAACTTTATATAATAATTCCAGCATATAACGAGGAGAGCAATATTGAAGAAGTTGCGCGTCAGTGGCATGACGTGGTTAAAAACATAAATGATGAATCGCGCTTGGTTATTATAGACGACGGCAGCAAGGATTCAACATTAAATGTATTGGAAAGCCTTAAAGAAGAGCTAAGCCAGCTTGAAGTTGTTACAAAGAAAAATTCGGGACACGGCGCTACTGTGCTTTATGGTTATAATTATGCGCTGGAAAATGGCGCCGAATACATATTCCAAACTGATTCCGACGGACAAACGCTGCCAGAGGAGTTTTACCCTTTTTGGGAAGAAAGGGATAATTACGCTGCGATTATCGGCCACCGCAACCACCGAAAAGATGGATTTTCACGAGTCATTGTCACAAAAACTCTTAAATTTGTGCTTTGGTGCATATTCGGACTCAAGATTACCGATGCAAATACTCCTTTCCGGCTTATAAAAAGGGAAGTTTTACAGCGCTATATTACCAAGATACCTAAGGACTTTAATCTTTCAAATGTTATGCTGACGGTATGCCTTGTTAAATATAAGGAAAATATTAAATTTGTACCTATAACTTTCAGACCACGGCAGGGCGGCGTTAACTCAATTAATTTTAAAAAGATTATAGGCATAGGCAAACAGGCGGTTAAAGATTTCAGATATATCAAAAAAACCTTAAAATAATTTTATATGTTTATTAGGAAGCTTGTATTTTGCTTTGTGCGTTGAGGCAGTTTGCGGCGATTTTATATATTTGACCATGCGCAGAAGCTATAAATGACGTCCGGCGTTTATTTTCCCGATATGGGTGCAGAGAGGTATAAATTAAAAATGTATGATTTTATTATAGTCGGCAGCGGGCTGTTCGGCGCAGTATTTGCGCAAAGAGCTAAATCTGCGGGAAAAAGCTGCCTTGTTCTGGAAAGAAGAGGACATATTGGCGGTAATATTTATACTGAAGAGATTGAGGGCATAAACGTCCATAAATACGGCGCGCACATTTTCCACACAAGCGACAGCGAGGTGTGGAAGTATATAAATAGGTTTGCAGACTTTAACAATTATATAAATACTCCTGTAGCAAATTATAACGGCGAAATTTATAATATGCCCTTTAATATGAATACTTTCAGCAGAATGTGGGGAGTAATTACTCCTGAACAGGCCGCTGCTAAGATTGACGAGGGCCGCCGCGAGATAAAGGGCGAGCCGCGAAATCTTGAAGAGCAGGCGATTAGTCTGGTCGGAAGAGATATTTACGAAAAATTGGTTAAAGGATACACTGAAAAGCAGTGGGGTAGAAAATGCAGCGAGCTGCCGGCGTCTATAATACGCCGCCTGCCCGTCAGGCTGACATACAGCAATAATTACTTTAACGATACATGGCAGGGAATACCTATAGGCGGATATACAAAAATTATCGAACGCCTGCTTGACGGCGTGGAAGTAAAGCTTAACACGGATTTTTTAAAGAAAAAAGAATGGTATAAGAGTATGGCTAAAACGGTTATTTATACCGGAGCTATTGACGAATATTACGACTACTGTTTTGGTCCGCTTGAATATAGAAGTTTGCGCTTTGAAACGGAAATAATCGACATGCTCAATTATCAGGGCGTTGCGGTGATGAATTACACAGACGAAAAAACTCCGTATACAAGAGTGATTGAGCATAAGCATTTTGAGTTTGGGGAGCAGCCCAAAACGGTTGTATCACGGGAATATTCGCTTGAGTGGAATGTGGGCACAGAGCCTTATTATCCAATAAATGATGAAAAAAATCAGCAGAGATATGAGCAGTATAATGAGCTTGCAAAAAAGGACAATATTCACTTTTGCGGAAGGCTTGGGGAATATAGATATTACGACATGGACGATACTGTAAAATCTGCGCTCGATAAATCGAGCGACTTGCTTTAAATAAATTTAGAACTGGGGCAGAATATACTGCCCCTTTTTTGTTTAAAGACAGAAGCGGTTGCTTTATAAGAAATGTCCGGGCTTAAATTAAGAATTTTTTCTGCTGCAAATAAAAAGGCTTTAGCCCAAAACTTTTTAAAAAATCTTTTCTATATTACGGTTTAAAAAACAGCGGTAAGCGCCGCCGACATTTTTATAAGCTTATAATTGGCGGAGAATAACACAATGATATACGCCGATGCTATGCTTTTAATGGCTTAAGTCAAATTCGGGACTTTATCGTCTCCGAAAATTGCTAATTAACAGATGTATTTTATCTAGAATATCAACTAACGGTTGATAAAATACAACGATAGGTGTATGGTTAACATGAGTGAATGATGATATTATTAAGACATAGTAAAAAAGGAGATGAGCGATATGAAAGAAGTATTCAGCATCAGCCTAAAGCGGCTAAGGAAGAACAAGCAGCTAAGTCAGGAGCAGCTGGCTCAGATAATGGGAGTATCGGTGCAGGCGGTAAGCAAATGGGAGTGCTCGCTTTCATATCCGGATATAGAGCTGCTGCCATTACTGGCACAGACCTTAGGCGTATCTGTAGATACGCTGCTATGCGGCAAAAGCTCCGGTAGCGAAAGCATGGTCGGACAGATGGCAGACAGCTTACTTAATCTGCCGGACGATGGGTGCATACGCATAGTCCAGTTTAAAGGCGCGACGCCGCTGAGAGAGGATATTTATAACCCTGATGTAAAAATTCCGCTTGTAATTGACTGCGGCAGTAAAAATACGGATATAGGGCCTGTCAATATAGAAATATGGAGG
>USGR01000148.1 GCA_900554165.1 uncultured Oscillospiraceae bacterium
TTAGTGCTCTGTGCAATTTCTATATCGCTTAACATTTATTTCCGCCTTTCAAATGTTGTATTAATTTTTAATATAAAATCAGTTTAACTGCATAAAGAAACAAAACTAGTGACAGCCAGATGCGGCATCTTTTTCGGCAATACCTTTAAGCTTATAAAGCTGTATAATGTCGTCAAGGCCGCGCAGCGCCTGACAAATGGCATTTGCCGGCGCAGATAATGTATATTCTGCAAACATACATAATTTTTTAATCTGTCACAGCTGTATTATAACACATAAAACGTTCATAATAAAGTGTTACAAACTGTTAACTTGATGTATTCTGCAAAGTGGCATATAATATTTATGCTGCTTTATAAATTTTTTTGTAAAAACATAGGCTGACATGTCTGGAACGGAGCTATAAATGTCAAAGATTTTCGGGAAAATAGCAGACTATATACGAGAGACTGATAAACAGTTTTTTATTTTATGTATTGCGGCTTCACTGTACGGAAGCCTGCTTGTGCTGTCCGCTACACGTGCGATAGGGCAGACGCGGCAGTTTTTTGTGCAGCTTGCAGGCATAGGAATAGGCGTTGTTGCTGCAATAATAATATCAAATTTTGATTATAAAACTTTTGGCAAGCGCTGGTATATAATAGCCGGACTATGTATATTTTTGTTTATTTTTACATATTTCTTCGGATATACTCCCGCCGGCACCGACAATAAGGCGTGGATAGAGCTGCCGGGCGGGATGTCGCTGCAGCCGTCAGAAATAATAAAGGCCTGCTTTATAGTAACCTTTGCATATCATATTTACCGGCTGGGAGATAATATAAGCAAGCTTACAAATGTACTGCTGCTGTGCATACACGGCGCCATACCGATACTGCTTGTGCACTTTTTGCAGGGCGACGACGGCACGGCACTTATGTTTGCCGGTATATTCCTATTTATGATGTTCGCAGCCGGCATAAAGTTGAGATATTTTCTTATAACAGGCGGCGCGGCGCTTGCGGCGGCACCGTTTGCGTGGTTTTTTGTACTCAGCGACTATCAGCGCAACAGAATTCTGTCGATATTCAATCCTGCGGCGGACATACAGGGCATAGGTTATCAGCAGTATTACGGCGGAATTTCCATAGGTTCCGGCGGACTGACCGGCTACGGACTGTTTAACGGCCCCAGCGTACAGAATGGTACTGTTCCAAAAGCGTATAACGACTTTATATTTACCGTGGCCGGTGAAGAGCTTGGCTTTTTAGGCTGTCTTGCAATAATATTACTGATAAGCGCGATATGTATAAGGGCGCTGCGTGTGTCATATATGGCAAGAGATAAAATGGGAAGCATGATATGTGTCGGCGTATTTGCCATGATAGCAGTACAGTCGGTGATAAATATAGGCATGTGTCTTTCATTGCTTCCGGTTATAGGAATAACACTGCCGTTTTTCAGTGCCGGCGGCACGTCTATTGTCGCGCTGTATTTGGGCGTTGGGCTGGTGCTCAGCGTATATATGCACAGGAATAAACGTGTACTTTATCTTAAGGATGAATAGGGCGAGATATATTTTTATATGTAATAAGGCCCCAATTATAGATAAAAAAACAGGCAATGATTTTCATTGCCTGTTTTTTATTGTATAGTAATACCACGTGTCAGACGCGTGGGGTTAGGAAAGCCTATGGCAATAATATTGGCATTCTGATGCGTCTGAACGACGTAAATAGTCCGTCATACACGAAATGAATATAAAAAATGTGGGAGCGAAAATAGAAATATCTAAGCTGGGAGTTATGGCACCGCGGACGCTGCGCGGATGCGGCGGGCAATTTTGCCCGCCGCATATCAAAATGCACTGCGAAGCAATTGAATGAACGAATTAAGCGAGCAGCTGGCGATGAATGAACTCGGCCCGTTCACGGGCGGCAAGCAACAGCCTGAGTGCGGCTGGCAGAGTGTATTATGCATTTTACGCATCCGCAGCATATGGCTTTGCACGCATAATAAACATCCACCGGCTTTACCGGTGGATGTTTATTTAAGATTAAAATAAGGAATTATTCGGCTTTTTTAAAGGTAATTTTGTCATCCTCTGCATCGCAGATTATCTTGTCGCCAACCCTAAACTCGCCTTCCAGCAGCTTTTCGCTAAGAGCATCCTCAATTCTTGACTGTATTGCGCGGCGCAGCGGACGAGCGCCGTATACCGGGTCAAATCCGGCTTTGGCAACCAGCTCGACAGCCTTTTCAGTGAACTCTATGCTCATCTCCATGCCCGAAACGCGGTCGGATAGCGAAGAAAGCATGCGCTTGGTAATCTCAGCTATATTTTCTCTTGTGAGCTGATGGAATACAATTATATCGTCGACGCGATTTAAAAATTCCGGCTTGAAGTATTTTTTAAGTTCGCCCATTACATCGCTCTTTATCTTGCTGTAATCTGACTCAGCCTCATCTTTAGACTCGACAAAGCCCAGGCTCTTTTTATCGGTAATAAGGCGTGCGCCGATATTTGACGTCATGATGATAACGGTATTTTTAAAGTCTACTCTGCGTCCGTGCGAATCGGTCAGCATGCCGTCCTCAAGAATTTGCAGCAGGATGTTGAATACATCTGGATGGGCCTTTTCGATTTCGTCGAAAAGCAGTACGGAGTATGGCTTGCGGCGTACTCTGTCGGTGAGCTGTCCGCCCTCGTCAAAGCCTACATATCCAGGAGGTGAGCCTATAAGCTTGGACACCGTATGTTTCTCCATGTACTCCGACATGTCAAGACGAATCATGGCGTTCTCATCGCCGTATATCGCCTCGGCCAGCGCACGGCACAGCTCCGTCTTGCCGACGCCGGTAGGACCTAAGAAGATAAACGAGCCGGTGGGACGCTTAGGGTCCTTAAGCCCAACTCTGCCGCGGCGTATCGCTTTTGCAACGGCAGAGACGGCTTCGTCCTGTCCTACAACGCGCTCATGCAGTATTTTTTCCATGTTGAGCAGACGTTTGCTTTCTTCCTCCGTAAGCTGCGTAACAGGAACGCCCGTCCATTTTGAGACAATGTCGGCTATTTCGCGTTCGGTTACTTCTCCGGAGGTGTGAGCATTCTGCTTCATCCACTCTTCCTTTTTATCACTTAATTCTTTAGACAGCTTAGACTCTTTATCGCGTAAAGTTGCCGCCCTTTCAAAGTCCTGAGAGTTAACGGCTTCGGTTTTTTCAGCAGACACTTGTTTAAGCTCTTCTTCCATCTTTTTAAGGTCAGGCGGAGCAGTAAAGTTTTTAAGCCTTACACCAGCCGCTGCTTCATCTATAAGGTCAATGGCCTTATCCGGCAGATATCTGTCAGCAATATAGCGGGAGGAAAGCTTTACAGCGGCATCTATAGCTTCATCGGTAATTTTGACTTTGTGATGCGCTTCATAGCGGTCTTTTAGGCCTTTCAGTATCTGCACAGCCTCCTCCTGCGTAGGCTCGCCTACCATTACCGGCTGGAACCGGCGCTCCAGCGCCGCATCCTGCTCAATGTGCTTTTTGTACTCGTTGAGGGTTGTAGCGCCTATTACCTGCAAATCTCCCCGCGCCAGCGACGGTTTGAGTATATTCGCCGCATCGGTCGAGCCCTCGGCAGAGCCTGCGCCGACAATAGTGTGCAGCTCGTCTATAAACAGTATTACGTCAGATGCTTTTTTAACCTCGTCAATAGCCGCCTTTATACGCTCTTCAAAGTCGCCGCGGTATTTTGTGCCGGCAATCATGCAGGGGATATCAAGCATGATAATTCGCCTTTGCTGCAGCGTATCGGGGACATTTCCTGCGGCAATGCGGGCGGCGAGTCCTTCCACTACAGCAGTTTTACCAACGCCCGGATCACCAATCAGCACGGGATTATTCTTGCTTCGACGGGATAAAATTAAAATCATACGGGATATTT
>USGR01000149.1 GCA_900554165.1 uncultured Oscillospiraceae bacterium
TAATTTTATATTTTGGAGTTGTAATAAATGACGGATGTTTTGATAATAGGCGGCGGCATATGCGGCAGCACTGTTGCGCGCGAGCTGTCGAGATATGAGCTGAGCATAACCGTGCTAGAAAAGGGTGTCGATGTGTCGTCAGGCACATCAAAGGCCAACAGCGGTATAGTTCATGCCGGGTTTGACGCAGAGCCGGACACGTTAAAGGGCAAGCTCAATGCGAAATCTAATGCAATGTTTGACAGGCTTGCAAAGGAGCTGGATTTTTCCTTTAGACGGTCGGGGGCATTAGTGCTCTGCTTTGATGAAGCGGACATGCCAAAGCTTGAAGAACTTAAGGCGCGCGGTGAAAAAAATGGCGTTGAGGGACTGGCAATAATAAATCGGGAGGAGCTCTTAAAGCTTGAGCCGAATATTTCGGACAATGCCGTTGCTGCGCTGTATGCACCGACGAGCGGAATCGTCTGTCCATATGAGATGACAATAGCCTTTGCTGAAAACGCGGCTCAGAATGGTGCTGAATTTAAATTTAACGAAAGGGCAATCTCTGTGTCTAAAGAGGGAGAAATATTTACCGTCAAGACGGAGAGCGGCCATGAATATAAATCTAAAATATTGATTAACGCTGCCGGCCTTTACGCCGACGAGATAAACAATATGCTAAGTGAGTACAAACTGAAAATACAGCCTCGCAAGGGAGAATATTCGCTGTTTGACAAGGCGGTGTTTGGGTTTGTAAATCATACAATTTTCCAGCTTCCAACAAAACTTGGCAAGGGAGTGCTTGTAACGCCTACGGTAGAGGGAAATATGCTCATTGGTCCGAACGCTGAGGATGTCAACGACAAAACGGATGTATCAACCACGGCGGAGGGACATAAGGAAATATTTGAAAAGGCGGAACTTTCGGTTAAAAATATACCATATAAGCAGATAATAAAATCATTTTCGGGTCTGCGCGCACACGAAGCCGGCAATGACTTTATAATAGGCGAGGTGGCAGACTGCGAAAACTTTATAAATGTTGCTGGCATAGAATCTCCGGGCCTTTCATCGGCTCCGGCCATTGCGCTGATGGTGGTTGATATTATAAAGGAGAAGCACAGTCTCAGGCCAAAGGATAATTTTGATCCCTGCCGCCGGCCTGTCATACGCTTCCGCGACCTTGACAACGAAGCGCGCGACAGGGTAATAAAGGAAAATCCCGCATATGGCAGGATTGTCTGCCGCTGTGAGACGGTGACGGAGGGTGAAATTATCGACGCAATCCACCGTCCGCTTGGCGCCACGACGGTTGACGGTGTAAAGCGCCGCACGCGCGCTGGCCTTGGCAGGTGCCAATCGGGCTTCTGCAGTCCGAGACTTGTAGAAATTCTCGCGCGTGAGCTGGGAGTAGACATAACCGAAGTCAGAAATTCAGTTAATGGCTCAAATATTCTTGTAGGAAAAGATAAACTTATAGGAGACGACAAAAAAGATGAGAAGCGTTGACGTAGTTATTGTCGGTGGCGGTCCGGCAGGCTTAGCCGCTGCCGTTTCAGCAAAAAAGCATGGTGCCGACAGCATACTCATATTGGAGAGAGATTCAAGCCTCGGCGGCATACTCAATCAGTGTATACACAGCGGCTTTGGCCTTCACAGATTTAAAGAAGAGCTTACGGGACCGGAATACGCGAACAGGTATATTGAGCTTGTTGAAGAGCTTAATATACCATATCTTTTGAACACTACCGTTATTGACATAACGCACGATAGAAAAGTTACGGCGGTAAACTCCGACGACGGCGTAATAGAGATACAGGCCGGCGCCATAATAATAGCGGCAGGATGCCGCGAACGTCCGGCGGGTGCGATAAACATATTCGGCGACAGGTGCGCCGGCATTTACACTGCGGGTACTGCGCAGAAGTTTGTGAACATAGACGGGTATATGCCCGGCAAGAAGATTATAATACTCGGGTCGGGCGATATTGGCTTGATTATGGCGCGCCGTATGACGCTTGAGAGCGCAAAGGTTGAGGCGGTAGTTGAAATAATGCCATTCTCCAGTGGTCTTAACAGGAACATTGTGCAGTGCCTTAACGATTTTAATATACCGCTGTATCTGTCGCATACCATTACTTCCGTTAAAGGGGAAGAAAGGCTGGAATCTGTTGTTGTTTCTGAGGTAGATAAGAACTTCAAGCCGATAAAGGGCACGGAAAGAGAAGTGGAATGTGATACGCTCCTTCTGTCGGTAGGACTGCTGCCGGAGAATGAGATGTCCAAAAGAGCGGATGTTGTTCTTTCGAACATCACCGGCGGCGCGATAGTAAACGAGCGGTTTGAGACCTCTACACCCGGTATATTTGCCTGCGGCAATGTGCTGCATGTGCATGATTTGGTTGACTATGTCAGTGAAGAAAGCGAACATGCGGCAAAATACGCGGTAGATTTTGCAGCGGGACGCAGATATCCTCAGTCGGACGTTGAAATTAAGGCGGGCAACGGCGTAAGATATACTGTTCCGTTTAAAATGAGCTCGAAGAACATAGAAGATGATTTAACTATACGATTCCGCGTAACGGGCAGGTTTAAGGACAAGAAAATACGTGTTTTGATTAATGATGAGCCTGTTATATCAAGGGCGGAGCCGGCGCTTGCACCGGGTGAGATGCAGACGGTTGTGATACGAAAGGAAAAGTTAGAAGAGCAAGCGGAAATTAAAGATATTATAGTTGAGGTGGCAGACTGATGGAAAAGCATGAAATGATATGTATATGCTGCCCTCGCGGCTGCTATTTGACTGTTACTTCTGAAGACGGCGATATTAAGGAGATAACTGGAAATCGTTGCCGCAGAGGTGAGACATACGCTAAAGAGGAGCTTATTTCTCCTGTACGCGTTGTTACGACAACGGTTCGCCTAAATGGCGGAAAGGTGCCCATGCTGCCGGTAAAGACCAGCAAGGCCATACCTAAACCGCTTATCTTTGACTGTATAGATACGATGCGTGATATCTCTGTCAGCGCACCCGTGTCTATAGGCGATGTTATTATCCCGAATGTTCTCGGCACTGGCGCCGACATAATTGCGACGCGCAGCATCGGGAAAAAAGACGGGGACTAAGAAGAATATATTTATTTGATACAGCTGTTACTGATGACGGATGACACTCTGACAGCTTGGCAAGTGAGATTTAAGGGGCGTTTTATAATAAAACGTCCCTTTTTTTATAAGCATATCTGGTATCGGACTTGGAATATGGGAATAAATTTTTGCGAGAATTGGATTAGCATAGCTTACTAAGCTGAGATGGTTGAATATAAAAAAGTACGTTTGCATACACCTAAATTGCCTGAGCTGTGGTGTATTCAGAATCTGTTAAGTGATTCCCAAACTATGGAATATAACAAAAGGTGTGTAAATCCTAAAACTTATAACATGAGGCCGGCCTCATTGATTTAAAAAATTAATAGCGCATAATCTAATCGATTATGCGCTATTTTAACATTTCTACAGTATTTAAACAGCTATAAATAATTCATATCATCATATTTATTATTAAAATGCAAACAAAAACCGTATCTAAAATCAGATACGGTTCAAAATTCAAATATTTTGTTGCTTTAATTACGCATTAGAAGCCTTAAGCTTAAGAGCAAGCGAAGATTTCTTATGAGCAGCATTATTCTTATGAATTATGCCCTTTGCTGCTGCCTTATCAATTTTAACAATAGCAGCTTTAACGACTTCAGCCCTGTCATCGGCCTTGCTCTCAACTGCTGTATTAGCCTTTTTGATTATTGTCCTAAGAGAAGATTTATAAGCTTTATTTCTCAAATTACGCTTTTCGGCAAGCACTACGCGCTTTTTTGCAGATTTTATATTCGGCATCACTGCACCTCCCTTTTAATTATTGCCCATTAC
>USGR01000150.1 GCA_900554165.1 uncultured Oscillospiraceae bacterium
TAATATTACTGAATGGAGGCAAAGCGCATGAATAACGCAAAAATTGGATTTATAGGTGTTGGCAATATAGCCGGTGCCATAATAGGCGGCATATGTAAACAAGGTTACATAAAACCTGAAAATATCTATATATATGATGTGGATGACAGAAAATATGATAACTTTTCTAAATATGGTGTAAAGGCATGCGCTGTTACAGAAGATGTAATAAATAATTCTGATTATATATTTTTAACTGTAAAGCCAAACAACTGTGATACGGTAATGAGTTCTGTAAAGGACATGAACATTACAGGAAAATGCTTTGTAAGTGTTATGGCTGGAGTTTCAATTGCTAAGCTTAAGAGCTATGTCGGCAATGCAAAGGTGATAAGGGTTCTTCCCAATACACCGCTGCTTTTATCATGTGGTGCTACGGCGATAGCGTATGAAGCACCGGTCACGGAAGAGGACTATGACTTTATCTACGGTGTATTTTCTTCCTGCGGACTTGCCGTCAAGGTAAGGGAAGAGGACATGGACACTGCGATAGCGGTGAGCTCCAGCGCTCCGGCTTATTATTTTCTGCTGGCCAAGGCGGGCGTTGAATATGCTAAATCGTGCGGAATGGATAGCGAATCTGCCTTAAAGCTGTTTGCAAAAACGCTTGAGGGCAGCGGCAGAATGCTCACTGAAAGCGGAATGACGCCGGACGAGCTTATAAGAATGGTTACTTCTCCGGGCGGCACTACTCAGGCGGCGCTTGAATCGTTTGAAGAAAACGGCTTTGCTGACATATTTGTAAAGGGCATGGAAAGCGCAGCGGAAAAATCTAAAAGACTTGTGAAATAAGCTTTTAGAATAAAGCGGACAACTCCCGCATAATATGTTTTAGGATTATTGCTTCAGAGCAATGACGATATTATGTTGCGGAGGGCTTTATATATGGAAGGGACAAACCGTTTGCCGATTCCTCGCAGGAGAAGAAAGGCAAGGGGCGTTGCGATAAGCAGTGCAAATTTTAAATTTCTGATAATGTGCGTGGTTATTATAACCGGCATGATAGTCGGCGCGGCGGTTATACAGCGTGGCTATGCGATTTATTACACCAAAGGGCTGTTTGAGAATTTTATTTCTTTAAGACAGAGTCAGGGATTTTTTTCGGTTTTCTTTTCATCGCTTGGCTCGGTGTTGATTTTACTGATAATAGTATTCATCTCTGGTTTATCGGCGGCGGGAATACCAATTTCTTTTGCGGCGCTTATATATAAAGGCCTTGGTTTGGGTCTTACGTGCGGATATTTATATTTATCATATGGTTTTAACGGGTTGCTTTTTTCGGTTGTGATTATAGTACCGCACGCGTTTATATCCTCCGTAGCGCTGATACTTGCATGCAGAGAAAGCTGCCGTATGTCGATGTTCATATTTTCTCAGCTTTTGCCGGAGTCAAAGTATTATAAGCTTTGGAACGACTTCAAGCTGTTTTGTAGGAGATATTTAATTATTTTGGTAATAAGCATAATTTCATGCTTTATAGATGCGATGCTGTCAAAATTATTTATAAATCTTATATCGCTTTAAAAATGAGGGGACGAAAATGGTAGATTATTACAAAGAATTTGAAACGTACTTAATAGAGAAGAAGCATGTTTCAGATAATACGCTTGAGTCTTATATGAGAGATATAGGTCAGTTTTTGTCTTATCTCAAGGGCAAAGGGATAGCTGACCCGACTAAGGCGAGCAACGGCGACATACGTACATATATAAGCGATATTGAATCTGCCGGCAGGTCGCATTCTACGGTTATGCGGGTGCTTGCGTCGATAAGATGTTATTATCAGTATTTAGTCTTTGAGAATGTAATATCGGAAAATCCGGCAATGGGAATAAAGCTCGCAAAAATGGAGAAAAAACTACCAAGCATACTTACGGGGCAGGAAATAGACTTGCTGCTTGCTCAGCCTGATATGAGCGATGCAAAGGGTGCACGCGACAAGGCGATGCTGGAGCTACTTTATGCCACGGGATTGCGTGTAACAGAGCTTATTGACCTCAATATGCAGGATATTAATCTTTCGATAGGTATTCTGCATTGCGCAAGCAGTAAAAATGAAAGAATAATTCCTATTTATCCTGGCGCTGTAAAGGTGTTGGAGCATTATATAACAAAAGCACGTCCGCTTATGGTTATGGACAGCGATGAAAAAGCGCTGTTTACCAATATAAATGGCACAAGGCTTACAAGGCAGGGCTTTTGGAAGATAATAAAGGCATATACTAAGCAGGCGGGCATAAAAAAAGATATAACACCGCATACCATGCGGCATTCATTTGCTACGCATATGCTGGAAAACGGCGCTCAGCTTAAGGATATACAGGAACTTTTGGGACATGCTGATATATCTTCAACGCAGGTATATGCACACATAATGAAAGACAGATATGCAAATATATATAAAAAGTATCATCCGAGGGCAAAGCAGCATTAGATTTTTCATTCAATACTATTAGTAAAACAGTATTTCTATAAAGTTGCATATATAGTGATTTATGTGTATAATACTTAACTAATGCATATATTAAAGCCCCATAGAATAATCAGTGTTATTTATATTTTTATAAAAAAATAGATTAAGCTTATATTTGGACATATAACTGAAATTTCCCCGGAAATAAAATTGGGGAAAGCAATAAAAGGACAGGAGTAATAATTTTGGCAAAATTCAAGCTGTACAATTTTGAAAAAGAAGGCAAAGGAGTAAGACGCGGGGAACAGAAAAACAGGGTATCGCTGTATTTTTCAATACTTTGGCGAAAGCTATGGAGCATATGCAAATTAAGTCTAATCTGCTCTATTTTTGTAATACCTGTAGCGATAATAATAGGCTCCCTTGTTTTTATGCAGAATTATTACGGAATAAATCCTATATTTTATCCAGTGTGTTTTGCACCGATAATAATACTTGGTCCGGTTATGACGGGAGCTATAAGAATAGCGCGTGATTTTGCCCGTGAAGAGCCGGTATTTATATGGTCAGACTTCATATCTACAATAAAGAAAAACTTTAAGCAGTCTATAATAGTATCAGTTATAGAGTATGTTATTTTGGCATTTTTATATATAGCTGTTGCGTTTTATTTCTCAGCTATTGCAAACAGCGTATTTTATGTAATACTATTTGGCCTTGCGCTTATGTTTACTATGATATTTTTATTCATGCAGTATTACATGGGACTTATGATTGTAAGCATGGATTTAAATATAAAACAGCTTTTTAAAAACGCGGCTATTTTTTCAATTGTATGTTTATGGAAAAACTTTTTGATTACGTTGATATTGATTGCTATTGTGGCGCTTTTATATTTCCTAATTATATTTTCGCTGGCGATGCCGGTTTTAGTGCCCATATGGATTATACTGACATTTGGATTTTTGATAGGATTTGTACTTTATACCATAGCTTTTATAGCTTATCCGTCTATTAAGAGATATGCGATAGATCCATATTATGAAGAGCATAAAGAAGAGACGGCCGAAGCAGTAAAAAATGCATCTGAAGAAGACGAACTTCCGGAATATGTATATGAAAACGGAAAAATGGTACATCGCTCGGTTATAGAAAACAATCCGGAAACGATATTTGACGACGACCCGAAGATTAAATAAAATACCAGATATAATAAAATACCCTGCTGTGCATAACCGCATGGCAGGGTATTTTTTATTTAACTTAAACTGAAAAATATTACCCAAAAAGCTTTATTGGAGTGATTTGATTGGTGATGTATAAAAAATATCCAGTGAAAAATCACAGAACGTTATAATAATCATATTTGTCAATTTTCCTAAAATAAGCAATTACTTATTATTTGGATGTTTATTTTCGCTGTTTTTAATAATGACATCTATAAAGT
>USGR01000151.1 GCA_900554165.1 uncultured Oscillospiraceae bacterium
CATCTACGGAAATTACTGGAATACTCCACGCCCCGACGGCAAGGAGATATGTCCGCATGCCTTTATCGGCAAGCTCAAGGACGGCAGTATAGCCACCTATCAGGTTTTGCCGTGGGACATGCGGGGCTGGCACTGCGGAAGCGGCAGCAATGGAAGCGCGAATAACAGCCACATAGGTTTTGAAATATGCGAAGACGGCCTGACCGACGCCGGATATTTGGACAAGGTATATAAAGAGGCGGTCGAGCTGTGCGCATATCTGTGCAGGCAGTATAATCTTAACCCACAGGCCGACGGGGTAATAATAGACCACAGCGAGGGTCATGCGCGCGGCATTGCCAGCAATCATTCAGACGTGGGCAATTGGTGGCCTAAATTTGGGAAAAGCATGGACGCTTTCAGAGCAGACGTTGCCGCCGCTTTGAATAATCAATCTCAGGGCGGAGGCGGCACAGACGGCGACAATAATAACGTCCAGCCGGACGTCGGTGAAATAAAGATAGGCGATGTTGTGCAGTTTAAAGGCGGACCGCACTATGTAAGCTCAAATTCTACCAAGGATAACGGCAAACCCAAGGCGGGCCCCGCTAAGGTGACAAACATCAGCGTAGGCGCAAAGCACCCCTATCACATTATTCACACAAACGCAGCCAGCAATGTCTACGGCTGGGTCGACGCTGATAAAATATCTAAGCAGTAATCGACAATAGCTTATGTTGACTGCTTAAGCGATCCCAGCTTTACTGGGGAATAGGCAGAGAAGGCTTTAGCGGAAAGATTTTCCGTTGGAAAGCCGGATTTTGCAAAGCAAAAGCATCCAGGGCGGCAGACAGTGGTGCATCACACATACTGTCGGTATCTAACGGAACCCGTTTACAGGCAGCAGAGCGTGTGATGCAATAATAAATTAAGCGCCCCTTGAGGCTAAGCCGGCGGCCCTTTCGAGATAGGCGTCAACCTCCGGTTTAGTGCTGGCCTTGACTAATACCGACTGATATAGATTATCGTATTAAGAAGCGATAAAATTAGGTCAAATGAAAACCGGCGCTGCTGTAAAAGCAGCGCCGGTATATTATTGAGTTTTTACCTGTACCATACATCAGGGTATAAAATATTTGGATTTTCTGTAATTTCACTTACGTGAACTGTGGATTCTTCACCAGCTCGTACTTTGCGGCCCATTACGACAAGGCGAAACTCGTCATATTCATAAGAGCATGTGGACAGCGTAATTATTGTATCGTCCGCTTGAACGTCCACCGGCATGTTATAAAACGAGCGTTTTCTGCATTGCTCTATAAATTCCAGAAATTCTTCCTGTGTATTAAAATTAGGATTTCTGTAATCGAATATTTCGCCGTGCTTTTCAAGAGTATTTGTTATAAACACCGCAAATATCAGATAATTTGCCTCTTCATAAAGGGTGTCGAACTGTATTATCGGCCATTTTTTTATACCGCTGATTTTTTTCAGCTCTCGAAGATTGCCGAACATCTCGCCGTTTTTCTGATGGTGGCCGTAAAGCGTCATATTCTGAGTCATATATCCTGGTTCAACCCTGCAGCGAAAATCCATAAATATGGTACCCTTTGCGCTGTATGAACCGCTAAGGCTTCTGTGCAGATAATATTCGTTCCCGGTCTCAGGGTCGTTTCTGAGCACTACCGGATATCCATCTATAAGCCCGGGTATACTTATCCAGCCGATAACTTCATTGTTTTTGGTGAGCAGCGAATCCCACTCTTCATGATTGCTGCCAACATCCAGATGATAATACTCCGGCTCCGCCTCTACTTCAGGCTCCATCTCAGCAACAGGAACGGCGTTCGCTGCCTGAGCATCGGCCCAAATGGCAGCCATTTCATTTATGCGCGGATATATTGCAGCGTCTATTGCCTTATCTGCAAAATAACCGTCGGTGCAGCTAAAAAACAAAATCGGCGCCGTAAGCAGAAGAGATATAATAATTTTTAATGCTTTCATAATATCCCGCCCATGTAATAACTATACATATTATATCAAAAATTCGACTTTGATAACAGTAGTTTTTCAAAATACATCCGAATTTTGAACAATGGTGGGAAAATAAGAGAAAGCTATTTTAAATTATTATTAAGCTCTACGCTTTTTTTCAAAGAGAACTGTACAGCCAAGGCCGCATATGCCGGTAAGCAGAAGCGCAATACACATTCCTAAGCTGCCGCTGTCGCCTGTCTGCGGATTTGTTGTGCTGCTTGAGCTTGAAGAAGAACTATCGGTGCCAGTTGCCGGAATTTCTACTGCTGCTTTTGCATATCCGCAGACTGTGCATTTCTCATGCTTTGAGCCGGCCTCTGTCGCTGTAGCTTCCTTATCGATTACCCACTCATAGGTATGAGATGCTTCATTTGCCTTTTCGCCGCAATCACATTCGTTCCAGTGGCTTGTTTCGTTATATTTCCATTCTGTTCCATAGTTGTGGGTGTGCCCAAGTTCAGGGATTTCAGCCGTCTCAACGTCGCCGCAAACTGAGCAGGTGCGCTGCTTTTCGCCCTTTTCAGTTTCGGTGGCCGGCTTTGTTTCTACCCATTCGCCATAGCTGTGACCAGTAGCGTCGACATATGTGTCAACATAGCTGTCTTGGCAAATAGAGCAAGTGTGTGTAGTATAGCCCTGCTCTGTGCAGGTAGGAGGAGTTACAGTATCAACATAACTATGCCCTGTTATTGTAACCTCAGATGCTGCGCTTTCTGCTTCTGCAGAAGCTATCTGACCGTCGGACGCGCTTACTTTTACCGTATAGCTGCCGCTTTCCGAAACGCTCAGCGTGCTGTTTGTCTCGCCGTCGAGTAGTTCGCCGTCCTTGTACCACTGATAAGAATAGGTGACGCCGTCAAGCACATGTGAAGCCTTTGCCGTCAGCGTAACAGTAGAGCCAACATGTGCCTCAAGTGCATCCGCCGTTACAGAAACGGTCGGGGTGTTTAAATTCCAAGAAGCTATTAGGTATATTAAAGCGCCTTCAACTGTATCTGTATCAAAATTCCAAAGCGCCTCTGTATCTTCATTTACCCAACCCGCAAGCGTGTATCCGGTTTTAGTCGGCGCTGGTACATTTGCAGGGTCAATCTTTGTGCCCATTGCAACACCCTGACGGAAGTCTCTGTATTCCTCTTCCTTATCTGCGTCAGCGTAGAAGTAAATTATTCCCGCCTTTACCCACTTCATGGTCTGGCCGTCGATTACCAGCGCTTCAAAAATTGTATCTGATGTAAAATCGCTGGCCTTAGGTGTAACGCCATCAGCATATTCAACGGCAATAACGCTTAATTTATCGTTGCTTCTGCTGATAGCAACAGGATTTGTAGGATTAAACTCGCCAGTTACATTGATTACGTATCCATCCGGATAATCATTATAGAAGAACACGTCGCCGGAAATGGTCGGGCTGCCGCTCAGTTCAAGCTTGGCATAAGCCTCGCTGCCGTTTATACCATATAAAGCAATAGCATGGCCAATCTCCTCAACGGTTGAGGTGTTACCCGAAATAGTTCCCCCTGAAATGCGGATAGTCGTTTCACCGTCGTAATAATAACCAAAAATTCCAGCGCCGGCGCCGTCAGAAGTATTTCCGGTTATAGAGCCGCTTATCATTTCCAAGACATCAGGAGTATTGTCAAAATTAGTCCAGCCCTGAAGTAACACACCGCCGCCGTTTCCGCCAATCGCCTGATTTCCACTGATAGAGGCACCGTTTAAAATAGTTTTTGCGCCACCGAGTATAGCAACACCACCGCCACTTGTCGCAGTGTTATTTTTAATTTCAGCAGTGCCAGTTAATGTTACGGTACCTCTCTCGTTAAGAATACCGCCGCCCGTGAAATTAGTACCGGCAGAGTTCG
>USGR01000152.1 GCA_900554165.1 uncultured Oscillospiraceae bacterium
TAATATCATCTACTGATTTTTTATTGAGCATTGGAAAATGCCTCCTTTATATTTTTGTATTATAAAACTTTATATCGATTAACGATTTACGCTGAAGCTTCACAGCGTCGTATTTAAATTATAAAATTGCATACCAATTTTGTCAAGATTTTATTGTTGACAAATTTAGTATTGTATAATATAATTGCAATATACCCCCTATGGGTATATTGCATACGTATATTGGTCTAAATACTTGACAGGATAAAAGCGAGATATATTTTTTATTATATATGTTGGCGCTAAATTAGGAGGAAGCTATGGAGAAGAAATGCTGCAGCAGTGAAAGACATACCTATCGCAGTGAGGAGCTAACCAAGTCGCTTATATCACGAATTAACCGCGTTGAAGGTCAAATACGCGGAATTAAAGGGATGGTTGAAAACAGCGCCTACTGTGACGACATATTAAACCAAATTTCGGCGGCGCGGGCGGCGCTTGATGCAATAAGCCGGATGCTTCTGGAAAATCACATGCACACCTGTGTAATTGATAAAATACGCGCCGGCGACGACAAAATAGTCGACGAACTTATGACAACTATAAAGCGCATGATGTAAATAATACAATGCATGGGTAATGCATAAGCGTATATTGTTTAATTCCGCGGCAGTCCATAATCTTGCGGAAATTGGACGCAAAGCTTTACATTGTGATTTGACAGTACTATTATCTTCAAAAATCTGATTATCACGGCGTATGTTAGCGCTGAATTAGGTGTAGGCGGTTATATACCGGCGTTATATTTCTATATTGTATGCATCTTCCGATATATTAAGATGACTTGCAAAAGCACAATTTATTTTTGTGCAGAACCGCCGCAAATATCGGCCCTATTTATTTTATTTCGCTGCAAACAAGTTGAAAAAATTTAACGGGAAGGAGTGCTCTGCACGTAAATGCGCGTGCATGAAACGAAGCCTGATGAAAACAGAAATATTAAAAATAGGCGGCATGACCTGCGCCGCCTGTGCTGCAAGAATAGAAAAGACGCTTTCTGTGCTCAATGGAGTAAAAAGCGCGTCGGTAAATCTTGCGGCGGAAAAGCTAAATATAGAGTTTGACGAAAACATTATCACCGTAAAGGACATTGAGGAAAGAATAGAAAAAATTGGGTATACCGCATCGCCGGATAATGAAAAGGAAGTGTCGATAAAAATAGGCGGAATGAGCTGCGCTGCCTGCGCAAATCGTGTTGAAAAGGCTTTATGCGGTCTTGAAGGCGTAGATACGGCTAATGTAAACTTTGCAAACAATTCCGCCTATGTCTGCTATAATCCGGATCTGGTAAGCATTGACAGCATGAAGGCCGCGGTTGAAAAGGCCGGATATCAGGCGATGGACGCCGAGGCCGAAAGCTCTGATGAAAAACAAAGTTTTAGCAAACGGTGGCTTAAATTTATAATCGCTGCTGTTTTCTGTGTTCCGCTGCTTTATATTGCAATGGCGCCGATGATTCCGGGACTATCATCTTCCCTGCCCTCATTTATTGACCCTGCGCTGCACCCAATGCGGTATGCCACTATACAATTGATTTTAGTCATACCGATTATAATTGTCGGTAATAAATTTTACCGCGTCGGTTTTAAAGCGCTTATACAGTGTTCACCAAATATGGACTCGCTTGTAGCTATTGGCACGTCGGCGGCAATTATTTACAGTCTCTATCACATGTATAAAATGTTTTCTACCGGCGCCACCGACGTACACGGCCTTTATTTTGAATCAGCCGGCACAATTATTACTCTTATCATGTTAGGCAAGACGCTGGAAAGCATAACAAAGGGCAAAACTAATCAGGCCATTAAAAAGCTTATGGAGCTCGGTGCAAAAACAGCGTCGGTCATTCGCGGCGGAGAAGAGATAAAGCTGCCGGTTGAGCAAGTAGTTGCAGGCGACATTATACTTGTCCGGCCGGGCGAAAAATTTCCCGTTGACGGCAAGGTAATCAGCGGAAGCACATCGGTAAACGAGTCTATGCTTACCGGCGAAAGCATACCCGTATTCAAGCAGTCCGGAGATGAGGTATACGCCGCCACTATAAATGAAAACGGCTCCATTCGCATGGAAGCAACCAAAGTTGGCGGCGATACCGCCATAGCGCAGATAGTAAAGCTTGTTGAGGAAGCGCAGGGCAAAAAAGCCCCCATTGCGAAAATAGCCGACAAAGTATCGGGAATATTTGTGCCTATAGTGTGTCTGATAGCGGTTGTATCGGCACTGCTGTGGTTTATATTCGGGCACAAAGACATTGAGTTTTGCCTTACGATATTTATATCTGTGCTTGTAATAGCCTGCCCCTGTGCGCTGGGTCTCGCCACGCCTACCGCTATAATGGTGGGCAGCGGTAAGGGCGCGGAAAACGGTATTCTTATAAAAAGCGGCGAAGCGCTCGAAGCTGCGCATAAAATCAATGCGGTTGTGCTTGATAAGACCGGCACAATAACAGAGGGGCATCCGGCCGTTACCGATATAATTCCAATAGGCGGCATATCAGGAAAAGAGCTTATAGCGGCAGCGGCGGCAGCGGAGAAAAATTCAGAGCATCCGCTCGCCAAGGCCATAATAAGCTATGCGGAGGAGCATGGCATTGAGATAAAGTCTGTGCAGGACTTTACAGCCGTACCCGGACACGGTATTAAAACCAAGCTCAGCGGCGAAGACTATATAATAGGCAATAAAAAGCTCATGACGGACAGCGGAATAGATTTGTCGGCGATAAGCCGTGAAAGCGACGAGCTCTCATCGCAGGGCAAGACAACGCTGTATGTGGCAAAATCCGGCGGCCTGATAGGAGTAATTGCCGTGGCCGACACCATCAAGGAATCTGCGGCAAAAGCGGTAAAATATCTGCACGACATGGGCATTGAAGTGACAATGATAACCGGCGACAATAAAAAGGCGGCAGAGTATGTCGCTGCGCAGGTTGGCATAGAGCATGTGATGGCGGAAGTACTGCCTGAAGATAAGGCAAGTAAGGTTTTACAGCTTCAGTCTCAGGGTAAAAAGGTGGCCATGGCGGGCGACGGTATAAACGACGCTCCGGCGCTTGCCGCCGCTGATGTAGGAATAGCAATCGGCTCCGGCACTGATATAGCAATAGAATCAGCCGATATAGTGCTCGTCCGCAACGACTTGCTTGGTATTCCCACCGCCATAAAGCTCAGCAAAAGCACCATGCGCAACATTCACCAAAATCTTGGCTGGGCCTTTGGTTACAACATGGCCGGCATTCCGATAGCGGCGGGTCTGCTTAATATATTCGGCGGTCCCCTGCTTAATCCAATGATTGCGGCGGCAGCCATGTCGCTGTCATCAGTGTCGGTGCTGCTTAATGCACTGCGTCTTAAACGGTTTAAGCCGTTAAAATAAAAATATTTTAAGGAGTGTTATATATGGAAAAAGTAAAATTAAATGTAAAAGGCATGTCCTGCCAGCATTGTGTGAAAGCGGTAGAGTCTGCGCTTGAGGCGGTTGACGGCGTATCGAGCGTTAAGGTAAAGCTGTCATCCGGAAAGGCTATTGTATCATATGACGGCGCAAAAACAAATGTAGATGCGCTTAAAGCAGCGGTAAACGCGCAGGGCTATCAGGCGGATGAATAAAGCTTACACATATTGTCTATGTAAAAGCCTTTATTAAAAACATAAATAAGTTATTCTTCAAATTTATTATTAGGCTTGAAACATAGTCATCTTCCTACCGTATCAAGCTTTTTTATCTGAAAGTTCTATTTTTCGTACGAATTATAAGGATGAGTACAATTGTTATTCACTGCAGCTCTAGATTTCAATAATTGGTTATATTATTATAT
>USGR01000153.1 GCA_900554165.1 uncultured Oscillospiraceae bacterium
CTATAAGAGAGAGCACGTCGCCCATGCCGAGTATTCTCGACGCCATCCGAGATGGATGAAATTCCTCCAAATCGTCAAGCTTTTCACCCGTGCCGCAGAATTTTATCGGCTTGCCGGTGACAGCGCGTACCGACAACGCTGCGCCGCCCCTCGTATCACCGTCGAGCTTAGTTAAAATTACGCCGTCAATGCCCAATGCTTCGTTAAATGATGCTGCCACGTTTACGGCGTCCTGACCCGTCATGGAATCGACTACCAGCAAGATTTCATCGGGATGAACATTGCCCTTTACCCTTTTAAGCTCATCCATCAGCTCTTCGTCTATATGCAGACGGCCGGCAGTATCTATTATCACAAAATCGTTGCCATAGTCCTTTGCATGCTTTATGGCGGCGACGGCAGTTTTTTCCGGTGCCGTCGTTCCCATTTCGAACACCGGAACACCCGCCTGCTCGCCCACAACCTGCAACTGCTTTATAGCCGCCGGCCTATAAATGTCGCCAGCTACCAGCAGCGGCCGATGCCCCTGAGATTTAAGCATCTTTGCAAGCTTGGCGCAGTGCGTCGTCTTACCGGCGCCTTGCAGGCCGCACATCATAATAACTGTCGGCGGCTTTGACGCACGATTTATCCTTTCATGTTCTCCGCCCATGAGAGACGTAAGCTCTTCATTTACTATTTTTATAACCATCTGCGCAGGGGTAAGGCTTTCCATTACCCGCTCGCCTATGGCTTTCTCTGTCAAATTGTTTGTAAAATCTTTTGCTACCTTGTAGTTAACATCTGCTTCAAGCAGAGCAAGACGCACCTCGCGCATAGCTTCTTTTACATCAGCCTCGCTCAGCTTTCCCTTAGATCTTATCTTTTTAAAGGCTGCAGATAACTTTTCAGTAAGGCCCTCAAACGCCAAAGTGACGCCTCCTCTTTCCTTATTGTCTTTCTACAATAAATACAAGATAATTATTTTATTCATTAAGTTAAACGTCATATATGCTTATGAGCGTTTTTTATGCTTTTACAACATATATCCAGCGGCATACTGACAATCCCACATATTTACACGTACTACAAGAGCTCGCCGGCAAGCTCGTAAATGGCCTTCGCACGCTCGTTTATTTCCCGCGAGCATCCGTACCTGTAATTGTACTCAGATATCTCCATAGCCGCGTCACGTATCTGACCTGCAAATTCATTCAGACGGCGCTGCTTTTCCAAAAATCCCAGCTTATTTTCCAAATCATACAGCTGTGTCTCTGCTCGCTTAATGGCATCTCTCACGCCCTGACGTGTTATTCCCTCATTCTCCGCTATCTCAGAAAGGGATAAATCATCATTATAATAATACTCAATAAGAGAGCGCTGCTTTTCTGTCAGCAAATTGCCATAGCAGTCTATTAAAATAGATACGTCTAAATTTTTTATACCCTTTGCCAAGATTATCACCACCGAGCATTAATGTAAAGTAATAATGCTTTACGGGTGTATATTATACGATAATATTACTCTTTTGTCAAGGGGAAAAAGTGTGATTTTACTCTATTTTTATTGCTGTGTTGTATATAAAAATCCTTAATTTTCCATTGCTGTCATATTAGAAAGATTCTTTCAATTACAATAAAAATCATATTCGAATAAAACTAACTAATAGGCCAAAAGCTTAGTATATCATCTAAATTTTAAAGTTAGAGAAACCATTATCCGCTTAAATTTAGATAAGAAAAAACGATTGCTGATAAATCTATAGTTTCCTGAATTACATATTTTGCTGTACGGAAATCTCATACGAAGCTTTGCTTTGGTAGTTACACTTGCCTTACTTATTCAATTTACTATCGAAATGCAAATTTTCAGCCGGCATGGAATTACTTTGTAAAAACCGCATCAGTGCTTTAAAAGTAAATATTACAGCAAAAATCCGGCCGATTCATTAATCGATAATTTGATAAATACATACTTGACTTCTAACGTCCGCATAATTTTTCGGCTCAATAGCCATAGTCCGGCAATTAGTACTTTCGGTATCAATAAATTTTTTTAAGATAAAAAGCAGGCTTATAAAAGCCTGCTCAAAATATCAATATCTCAAAGTAAAAATGAATGCAATTAAAATTTCAAGAAAAATTCGCTGATATAGAGTCAAAAATAACTTTTAAGTCTGCATTACAGTCCAAAATCAAGCATGGTTTATGATGCCGGAGTTAAAGTAAAACTTTAACATAAAGCCAATGCCGCAGCTGTAGATTTTATTAAAAAGCTTGCACATTTTTCCCGGATAAACAAGCTTATAAAAGCTTGCTTTCGCAATAGCCGCATTTGCCGTCGTCTTCAAGTTTCGGCAGATAATGTTCAAAATGAGTAATGCATTTTAAATTGCCACAGCACTTTTCGGTATTCGGCTCCGTACGCTTATCAAACCTTTTGTCACCCTTTTCAAGCATATGCAGTATAAGCGACATTCTCGCATAAAGCCCATATTCAGACTGCTTAAAGTATACCGCCCGCTCATCATCGTCAACATCATATGTTATCTCGTCCACACGCGGCAGAGGATGGAGCACTTTCATATCGCTTTTTGCTTTTTTCATCTTTTCGCCGTCGAGTATAAATACGCCCTTTTGGCGATTATACTCCTCTTCGCTCTTAAACCGCTCGCGCTGTATTCTCGTCATATACAGTACATCCAGACCGCCTATTTCCGACTCAAGGCTGGTTGCCTGCTTGTACTCGCAGCCATGCTTGTCCATGAACGACTTTATATAGTCCGGCACGTTAAGCTCGGGCGTGGATATTAGTACAAATTTGTTGTTTTTAAACCTGCTCATTGTTTTTATAAGCGAATGCACCGTACGACCGTATTTTAAATCGCCGCAAAGGCCTATTGTAAGTCCGTCGAGCCTGCCTTTCGTTTCCATTAGCGTAAATAAGTCCGTAAGCGTCTGCGTTGGGTGCAGATGCCCGCCGTCACCGGCGTTTATGACCGGCACACGCGAAAAAATAGATGCCGCCTTGGCGGCGCCTTCCATATAATGACGCATTGCTATAATGTCAGCGTAATTGCTTACCATAGTTATGGTGTCCTTAAGACTTTCGCCTTTCGACACAGAGGAGTTCTGCGGGTCGTTAAAGCCTATTACCGAGCCGCCGAGCCTAAGCATAGCAGCCTCAAACGACATGCGGGTGCGCGTGGACGGCTCATAAAACAGCGTTGCCATAACTTTAGAGTGGCAGCTGTCGGAATAATAACCCGTATTTCTCATAATGGCGCCTGCCATTGTGAGTATATCCATAATTTTTTCAGTCTCTACATCCTCTAAATCCACTAAATGCCTTAACTCCATAACCTCAGCCTCCTATATCTTTGATATTTTACCATTTTTCGCTCCTTTTAGCAATAATAATTATCGCCCATAAACAGCGAAAAACTATTAATAATCCACGGCTATTTTAGTTAAAATTATTTTATGATATATCACATATAAAATTAATTTAAGAGCTTTCAGCTATGGCGTCTTAATAAGATTATAAAGCAGAAACGGCAATGAACCGCTGGTCTGCCCATGCACTTAGTATGTAGTATAATGCCGGTTTAATCTATTAAAAAGGCTAAACATACAATCTAATTGCTACCACGCAAAGTAAAAATAAGCAGTCAATGCCGCCGATAATCTGTACAGGATACGGCTTTTGCCCGATGGTGCGCCATGCTGCCTCCCGGCAGACTGCAAAAGCATCCGGCAGAATATCGTCCAGTGTCTCGCCTGCCGAAAGCCTTTCTTTCAGTACGCTGGTCTGCTCGCGCAGTTCCGCGTCGGAAAGGTCTTTCTAGCGGTCCTCCAGGTTTAAAAC
>USGR01000154.1 GCA_900554165.1 uncultured Oscillospiraceae bacterium
CTATAACATCCGCCGCCTTTATAACCGCTTCTACGCTTTCCGCTTTTATATTCGCGTTTACCTCTTCGCACTGCTCAAGCCCGGATATTACAACGTTATACCCATCGCTGCTGAGAATATCGGCAAGACAGGCTTGGCGCAAATCTCCGCCTATTACGCCAAAGCATATCTCAGATTTTATCTTCATATTATGGCCTCCATAAATTCTAATTGCTTTAAAACGGTATTCGTTAAGAAACAAAAAATATAAAGGATGATTATTACATATTATGAAGCTTTGCCCGCTTAAGTGCCACTCATTGCGAATATAGAAATCGGCGATTTTGCTTATAGTGCTCATTAACTTTAAAACTGATACATCACAAGTTGTTTTCTCTTTTATTTTGTTTTATTCTTTTTTTAGATTTATATTATATTTTTGCCACTCATACTGTGACGTACTTTTATTAGGCAAATCAACACTATCACTTTGTACTATCATGAATAGTCTTATCAGCTTTATCCATCGATGTGACAGATAGAGGACTGTCATTTCATCCTTATCTCCGTTTAGCTGTCATCAAACGTAAAAACAATGCCGCCTTTTAAGTAAAAATAAAAAACTGCCCAAAAGTAGATTCGGGCAGAAAATTATAAATAAAATTTTATATTATCTGAAAAATGCGTATATATTGGCAATAATAAGAAGCACAAATATAGCAATAGCAACATACTTTGTAACCCTTTTCAGTGTTGCATCCTTAGTGCGGCTTTTAGCACCAGAAATAAAAGTCTCAGAACCGCCGGCAACTGCACTGCTGACGCCTGCGCGTTTGCCCTGCTGCATCAAAACCAATATAACTAATATAACGCATGCAATAACAGTAATAACACCTAATATTATATCAAAAACAGACATAGATGAACCTCCATTTCATATACGCATAGCATTATATCATGACTTGATTAAATTTACAAGAAGATTTTTGAAATCTTTTATAATTCGCCATATGACATCTCATTTTTACTGCATTCTTTAAACCAGCTTCATATAATAGGCGGTATATAATTTTTCAGCGTAAAAGAGTTATAAGTATATACTAAAGCTTTCCCATTTATAAATACAGCTGTATATCTGCAAAGATTGGGCAATGGTCGCTTACAGCAATTTGCGGTATTTCAGCATAGATTACCTCAATATTATTTGAAACAAATATATAATCCAGTTTCTTTTGTGGATTGTCGGAGGGGAAACTCAACTGCCCGGACAGCTTGCCGTCTGTTCCACGCAGCATTTGGTTAAGTGGAGCAAGCATCGGATTTTCTGGAATCATATTGAAATCTCCCATAAGCGCAAATGGAAGCCTTTCGCTGCCAAGCACCGTCAATAAAGTAGATACGGCATGCTCATGTTCTGGCTCGGTTAATCCGAAATGTGTAACATAGACCGCAAATGGAGCTATATGCCCGTCATCTAAAATTTCAATAGTACAACGAGATATTGAACGCTGTTCTACCGCTTTAGAAACAGGATTTGGAATAGGTATTATGCGTGCGTCGACTATCGGATATTTTGAAAGAACAGCATTGCCGTACGGATTGCTGCCGCCTATGCATAATGAGCGTCCGAAAAAGCAGTGATAGCCTAAATTTGCCGCCATATACTCCGCTTGAGCAGTGTATTCGCTGTGCGTGCCTCTGCCTCGCACTTCATTTAGTGCCACAATATCCGGATTATATTTCCGTATGACGTCGCAGGTTTTACTAAGGTCAATCCCGCCGCATAAATGTAAATGGCCATGCTGAATATTATAACTCATAATTCGCAGATTCATTGCTGCACTCCTCCCGATATCTATGGCATTATTATAGCATAAAACGGCATAAACCGAATTACATATATCAAAATAAAAGCAGATGAAAAACTGCTGCCAAATCTCATGTTTGATAATCGGCGAAAAAATTAAATATACGCCCCTATTATACAGCCGCCGCTGCATGATATTTCATAAAAGCTCAATATATAGCCGCGCAACAATATATTTACTGCTTTCGCATCTTTTCGAGCCTTTCGTTGGCATTTTTTCTCTCAACGTTTTTCGACATATCAATCTTTTTAAAGATTAGGCTTAGCTCCTTTTCGTCTAAGCTTGTCCATTTGCCGGGCGGGAGCATTCCAAGCTTAAGACCGCCTATCGCCGTGCGCTTAAGACGCTTGACGGTAAGCCCTACCGCTTCGCACATTTTGCGTATCTGCCGGTTGCGTCCCTCGCATATTGCTATTTTTATAACGACGCGTTCGGCCTCCTCGGCTATTATATCAACATACGCCTTTGCAGTTATGCGCCCGTCTATGTCTACGCCGTTTATAAGAGCATTTATCTGCTCATCGGAGACAGGCGGCGCGACCGTAACCCTGTATGTTTTATATATGCTGCCGGACGGATGCATTACCCTGTTTGCAAACTCCCCGTCGTTGGTCATTATTATAAGGCCTTCTGAATCCCTGTCCAGCCGTCCGACCGGATATAATCTTTCTTTTGCACCCTTGACCAAATCGGCAACGCATTTCCTGCCAAGCTCGTCCGACATTGTAGTAGTATATCCACGCGGCTTGTTAAGCATTATGTAAACTTTATCGGGAGACTTTTTTATCTTTTTGCCGTCTAATGTAACTATATCTTTTCGTGGATTAACTTTGTCGCCGATGTGGGCTGTGCGGCCGTTTATTTTTACCCTGCCCTGCATTATAAGCTCCTCAGATTTACGGCGGGAAGCCACCGCATGTTCTGACAAGTATTTTTGCAGCCTGATTTTTTCCTCCAATTTATACCTCCAATTAAAAAAGCATAGTCGGCAAAAGATATGCCGCTTCTGCATTATACATGCATGACATTTATAATCGTAAAAATAACATGTGCAAATTTTTATATTGTTATATTATCCGCCAAGCTGCTGTGCTAGCGGAAAAATATTTATTTACACATGGATATATATGTTATATAAAATACTCACAGCAGCGTTGTCTGTGCTGTATCAGTTGTGCCGGCATGTCATAAATATAAATTTAAACTCTGTCTTAGGCTGTTAATAAAACCATTTGAAATTATATCAGATAAATTAACATTTTACCAGCATAGCAGCATATAAAACCAGTAAATCATTTTCTCTATAATGCTTTTTTCGCTGGCTGGTTCTCCCGCTGAATCTTGCGATGCTACAATAGGCGCACTGCCGGTCAGTCGCCCGTCAAGATAATAGTCTACCCTGCCTATTGTATCACCTTGAGTTACCGGCGCATATACAAATTTCGGCAAATAAACGCTGCTGGTTATTTTTCCCTCGTCGCCGTCGAGAAGCGCTAAAGTAGCCGGCTGTGCTTCTATTGATATATTGTCCGGAGTGCCGCCAGCCACACTGATGGATGTAATCGGCAGTTCAGTTTTAATTTCGTGCGGTTTTAAGATATTAAATCCGTAGTCAAAAAGCGTTTCATGGTCGTTCCAATCGTCCGGCGCCTTAAGGGTAACGGCTATAAGCTTCACGCCATTTCTCTCAGCGTACGAGACAAGGCACCTGCCCGACTTTTTTGTAAATCCGGTTTTTATGCCCTTAGCCCCTTCATACGTTTTAAGCAGACGGTTGTGATTGGAAAAGTATACCGTCTGAGCAGGATCGCCGCAGGTTATAGGGTGTACTGTTGTAGCCGCTATTTCTGCAAATACAGGATTATCCATTGCATAAGATGCGAGTAGCGCCATGTCATAGGCGGTAGAATAGTGATCATCTGCATCAAGGCCGGATGGAGTGACAAAATGCGTGTCTGTCACACCTATCTGCGCTGCCTTTTCATTCATCATTTCGGC
>USGR01000155.1 GCA_900554165.1 uncultured Oscillospiraceae bacterium
CTTATGCAGCGGCCTATGAAAATGAAAATAATCAGCATATATTTACAGAAGGCATAGTACATAAAGAAATCAGATATGATGATTATTTCAGAGATGGGAGTGGCCGCAAAGAAGTATTCAATGTGTTAGAAGTAGATTTCAGTAAAGAAGGAGTTTCTGCACTAACAACAATCTCAAATAATGCTGCAACTGGTGTCCAGACCCTTGGTGAACAAGCATATGCGGCAATCGAAAGAGGTAAAAACGTGGTCGCGGGAATAAACTGTGATATGTATGCAATGGACAGTATTTACGGTCCGGGCGTCGGAATTCCCAGCTGTGTAACAATTGTGGATGGAGTAATATACAGCACTCCTTTATATAAAAACTCCTTTTATAGGCTTCCTGTTTTTACGGTAGATGAAAACAATTCGCCTGATATAAAGTATCTTAGCTTAGACATAACTATCAATATTGACCGCAATGGTACTCCATATACATATAATACTTGGCTGTTTAATCGTAACTTTGGTACTTCAGATGGCATTATAGTTTTTAACAGCAAAATAAGTAGCGATGGAATATTGGAAATTCTTACAAAATCAGAGTCAAATGTAGGAATTGACCTTTCCAAGGCTAGTTTTTTCACTATATCTGGAGTAGAAGGCGCATCTGATGCAAAGGCTGGAATAACATATTCTGGCACTATAGAGTCGTGCGAAAAGTACGATGGGAATAACAAATTCAACATTCCTGATGACGGTTTTTTAATAGTTGATTTAAATTCGAAAATGTATAGTGGAATGTATGCTAAAACAGCAGAAATTACGTTTAATTTAAATGAAGTGGACGATAAGGGCAATATAATTGCTCCAGCGAATAATATAGTTCAGTCGGTTGGTGCATATAATTGGATAGTAAAGGACGGTATAGCCCAAACAATCGAAATGTATGAAGAAGCACATTTTCCGGCAATAGACCGTCTTGTAACGGCAAGTCCTGCCCGTACAGGCATAGGCATAAAGGCGGATGGAACGGTGGTAGCAGCGACTGTTGATGTGCGTGTGTGGGAAAGCGACGGCATGACAATGGAGGAATGGGGCGAGTTTTTTAAATCTCTCGGTTGTGTAGAGGCGGTAAATTTTGACGGCGGCGGATCAACCGAAATGGTAGCGATAGGTGATAACAGCAAGCATATAATAACAGTAAATAAACCGTCAAACAACGAGAGCCGTGAAATATCTACTGGGCTTTTGTTTACGGCGGATAATGTCAGGCTTAAAGGCATAACTCAGCCGATAATACAGCCGAGAACACTTATGGTAATAATTGCAACGGTCGTAATAGCTGTGCCGGTAGGTACCGCCAGTGTTGTTATAATATTGCGGCAGAGAAGGAGGCATAAAAATTTAAGCAAATAAAAACGGGGTGCCAAATAAATATTGTATAAAAAGAGGGAATTGTAAAATGAAGAAGTCAATGATTAAAGCATTGTGCTGTACGCTGGTTTTTGGCATAAGCGTAACCACACTCAGCATAATGAATTCAAGTCTCACGGCTCTTGCTATGGAGCCAGTAAACTATTCTGCTTATACTAATGAAGATATCATTAATTATTTAGAAACTAATACAAATAAAATTGAGATTGTTACCGTAGGCTCTCCCACATTAAATACTAAATTTACATTGTCATATATTGAAGACGGGACAGGATATGCCGAGAGCTGCAAGCAGGCATATAATGAATATATGTCGGCCAATTCAATAACAGTTGAATCTGATCTTCAAGATATATCAGATGAGATTAATCAAAGATATACTGTCAAAAAAGATATAAGCATGCCGGAATATACTGATATAAATAGTGTAGATTATATTAGTTCTAAAACGAATAAAGAGCAGACAAAAGCAGTATTATTAGATGAAGAAAATATTGATAAATTTTTCCTTGATGAAAATATTGATAAAGTAAACGAATTCTTAGATAAGGGATATTCAATTTATTTTGAAACCGATGATGATTCTTTGGTTACAGATGTAATGAATAAATTGGGAGTGTTTACAAAATACGCTGAAACAAATGAAAATTCTGATGAGACTGCTGAAGAAAAGTCAGTTATTTCTAATGTATCAGATGTGAATATTGATGATAATACGACAATTAATAATATCAATAATCAGGCAAATGAAAATAATAATGCTGATAATTCATCTGTTGACTTGGGAGAAGCGCAAACTTATGCGGCCTATGTCATAAAGAACATGAGCGGCGACTATTTTATGGGCACATTAACAACTAATTCGCCTACAGAGGAGAATATTTCTAATGGAATTATAAAGAGCATGGTCAATAATAGGAATCTCTATTCTTCTTATAAGGATTATACTGCTAACAGCAGTGTAGAAAATGAAATTCAGACCATGTCGGCGCCAAGCTCTGCATGGATATATAATGGCATGAAAGATTGCTACAAAAGCACCGACTGGTACAATGGCGATACATATCTTATTACAACACAAAGCTACACATCATATGGATATATGTATGATGAAGGCAGCAGAAAAAACTATTACCTTTTATATACTGATTATATTATACAGGCTAATTCCAAAGTAGGCATGGATGAATTAGGCTTTCTAAATACAAGTTTAAGTGATGACAGCATAACTATAAGAGACTATGGACCGTCGACCAATCCCCAAAACAACACACTTAATGTGGGTAGCTCAATAGGGATTTCAAATGGTAATTTGTCAGGTAATTTTAATGTTTCTTATGCTGTGAACGATGATGATTTAAAAATAAGTACTGTTATAATGGGCAATAAAGAAATATATAATCATTTTGTGTATGAGAGAGGATTTTTAGGCTTTCCTAAGGACTATGCAAAATCGACACATAAGCAAACAGCATTTGTAATTTATATTGATAATAATACTTCACCCGGAAGAAGCTTTAAGCCTTATTTACGTCATTCATACGATATGCTTATTTTAAATCCGTTAGGGTGGACGGAAGCTAATGGAACTGTTACAGATTATAACTACACAATAACGCCGGGCTGCAATTATTAATAACGGGGTGCACATATGAAAAAGTTTATATTTAATATGGTAGGAATAATTCTCGGCGGACTTTTTATGATAAGCGGATTCATCTGTGCCGCTATTTATATGTCTGTTAATCACGGCACACTAAGTGAAATTATGTTTCAAGAGAATTCCGCAACAATAGTAGTTCCTTTGGTGGTTTTAGGACTGATTTTTATAATAGTAAATATAATGTCTGCCAGAAAGCATATAAATGATGATTAATTTTATTTAAGCTTTTAATCGATACAGAAGATTACAATTATCTAATAACGCCGGGCTGCAATTATTAATAACGAGGTGCATATATGAAAAGGTTTATATTAGATATGGTTGAAGTAATTTCTGGAGTATTGTTTATCATTTCAGGAATTATAAGCTCCTCAGTATTTATGGCGGTGAACAATAAAGGATTTATAGATGTGATAACTGGAGTAGAGTCTCCTGTTACTACAGCGGTGCCTATGTTTATAGGCATAGTTTTGATAATATTAGGCTTAGTCAATATTCGCCGGCACCTTAAATCTGAAAAGGACGAAGAAAAGAAATAATAGTATGTGAATAAAAAATAAGAGAGCTTAATTAAAGCTCTCTTATTTTAAATAGTCTATTATTCCACGTTCTAGGTTGTATAACTTATTAAATCCTTCCATAGCCAATAAATTGCATGCTGTAATACTTCTATGTCCACTTCTGCAATAAATTACTATATCTTTATCATTATGATCTTGTAATTCATCTATATTATAT
>USGR01000156.1 GCA_900554165.1 uncultured Oscillospiraceae bacterium
GTAGTAAACTTAAATTCAAGGCCGTTGCAATTATGCACATCCGATTCATATTCAAGCTGCCATGCAGAGTTTTTATCAAGATTTGGGAAAAAGGCGTCGCCGCCGCCCTCCGCCAAAAAGCGGGTGACATACGCTTTTTGACAATATGGCAGCATCTGGCTGTATACATTTGCGCCGCCCATTACAAACACGTCGTCTATATTTGACGATATAAGCCCCATAAGCTCGGCGGTGTTGGCGGCTACTTCGGCGCCTTCTATGCTTTTGATAGAGGAGGATAGTATAATGTTGCGCCGCCCCGGCAGCGGCTTTTTCCCGGGCAATGATTCAAACGTCAGCCGTCCCATTACGACGGTATGCCCCATGGTAGTATTTTTAAAAAATTTCATGTCCTCAGGTACGCGAAACAGAAGTCCGCCGTTTTTGCCTATGCACCAGGACAGGTCTGCCGATAAAATTGCGTTCATACTATTGCCTCCCATTTTACAATATATTATCAGCGGTTGTACACCAGCCGCTAAAAAATATTTACCACCGCATATAATTTACGGTTTATAAATTTTTATTTAACTAATTGTCCTATAAAAGCCCTGTGCTTTCAATGCCTTTGCAGGATTTAATATCACCCAATACCGGGCGGCAGCAGTCTAAGAGCATTAATATTTAGCAAAAGCGACTGCAGATTAATATTTATACTCCGATAATCCGAGAAAAACGATGCCCGAACGATTACACCTTTGCTAATATTATCGAAACATAACTGCCTCACAAAATCTGCCGCACAAAATATAATTTGCATGTATATTAACAATTAGAAATCTTTTTAAAGCTTTCGGGCGAGCGAAGCCGTGCATTTTGCATATTTTGCAGGGCGTATCGTCTGATATTGTTTAACGCAGGATTATAAATACTTTACAGCAGTCAAATATCATACGGCGACAGGGATTTTACCATTTAATTCATGATATTTATAGCCCTCAAGGCGCACGCTGTCGGGCGTAAACTTGTAAAAATCCTTTATAGATGTATCTATATAAAACTGCGGTGCGTCATACGGCTTGTTTTTTATAATTTCTTTTACCAGCGGTATATGCCTGTCGTAAATATGTGCGTCGGCGATAACATGCACAAACTCGCCCACCTCAAGCCCCGACACCTGAGCAAGCATATGGGTGAGTACAGCATACTGGCAGACATTCAAGTTGTTTGCCGTCAGCATATCCTGTGAGCGCTGATTTAATAATGCGTTGAGCTTTTTGCCTGACACATTAAATGTCATGCTGTATGCGCAGGGGTACAGGTGCATTTCGCTTAAATCGGCATGATTATACAGGTTGGTTATAATACGGCGGCTGGCGGGGTTGTGCTTTAAATCGTACAATACCCTGTCAACCTGGTCAAACATGCCCTCGGCGTATTTATGCTTTATACCAAGCTGATATCCGTAAGCCTTGCCTATGCTGCCGCTCTCATCCGCCCATGCGTCCCATATGTGGGCGTCGAGGTCGTTTATATTGTTTGATTTTTTCTGCCAAATCCAGAGCAGCTCTTTTACAGAAGTTTTAAAGAAAGTGCGCCGCAGCGTTATAATAGGAAATTCTTTTGACAAGTCGTAACGGTTTACAATGGCAAACTTTTTTATTGTATGCGCCGGCGTTCCGTCATCCCAGCGCGTCCGTACCTGCTCGTTTTCGTCGGAATATCCACTGCTTAATATATCCTCGCAGTTTTTTATAAAAATTTCGTCGGCATAGCTCATATAAATTATCCTCCGTTAATTTGTTGTATTAATTGTAAAGGCGGCGGGTTTATAAGTCAAGGGTTTAACTCAGTGCAGAGCCGACTTAAATTTGACATGCATTGTCCGGCTGTGGTATAATCACATGATATTAAATAACGGATAAAAAAGACAAACCTGATATTGCTGATTTTCAGCACTTTGCCTGCGCGGCATTTGCTTAGGCACCGCACGGGCGGATAATTAACATTATACTTTTTAAATGTAAAAATATAATTGCGGTGAAATACATATCCGGCGGCTGATTAGGATAGCAGATTATAGCCGGCCGCAGTAAAAGCATCCGATAAAAGGCGAAAATTTTAAAGTGAAAGGCTGTTAAAGGCATGCGCAGTGCGATAATAACGCTTACCTGGCAGGATTGCGACGATACAACAGAATATCTTGAATCCCTTTGCGGCCAGCTGGGTGATGATGACTGTTTTTATCTGCTGGACAACGCCTCAAAGGCTGAGTATGCTGATAAAATTGAGCAGTGGCTCGAAGCAAAAGTTTCCGGCCAGTACAGGATAATGACGCTGGATGATTTTGTGGACAATTACACTTATAATCAGGCGTACAGATATATTTTTATAAGAAGCCCCGAAAACATGGGATTTGCCGTAGCGAACAACGTCATATTCGATGTGATAAAGGACGCAGGCTTTAAATATATAACGCTCATAAACAATGACACGCTGCTGTCGCCCGACACGTTAAGCCAGCTTTTTTCAGCAATGGAGAAATATCCCGAATACGGCGTAATGACGGGGGATATAAGATATTACAGCGAGCGGGAAAAGCTATGGAACGCCGGCGGATATTTTACCTTTTACGGCGATAAGAGATATTTTAATCAGAAGAAAATAGATAAGATGAAAGCGCGCGGCAGAGAGGTAATGGACTGCGAATTCTTAACGGGTTGCTTTATGTGCTGCCGCACCGAGCTGCTTTTAAAATACGGGCTTTTTACCGACAAATTCTTTTTTGGCGAGGACGACTTCAATTTCTGCATGCGCATGAAAAAGGCGGGAATAAAGCTGGGATGTGCACTTAACGCTGTGCTTTATCACAAGGTCAGCAGCTCAATGGTGAAAACTTCGGCTAACGACGACTATCGCAATATAGTGCACTTTACAAACAGAATTATTGACCAGAAAGAATTTATGACGCCGATTAAATGGCGGTGCTTCAGGCGGATATATTTAGGCATAGTTATGCTGAAGATGCTGAAAAACAGGTATGGCTTTAAGACATCAAAGCGTGTTACCGGCGCCGTAGCCTTTTACAGCAAAAAATATAACACAGTGGACAGAGCTGTTTTTATGGATATTTGTGAAAGATATAAGCAGTAATGATAAAATCAGACAACTGCTGCTAAATAGCGTACGCCGGCTTTGGCGGCAATATGTTATAATATAAAAATGCCGCTGCGTTTTATGTGATGAGTGCTTAAAATTTTTATCTGACTTAGTGTGGAAAATGCAGCAGGTGCTAATGATTTTTATGGCTGATTTTGCATCATAAAGCTTACGGCAAAATAAAGGCTTTTGCCGTAAAATATAAAAACAAAAAACCGACATATCCGAAAAAAGGAGATGTAAACATGTCAATGAAAAGAAAGGGCATAATTCTTGCCGGTGGTTCCGGCACGAGGCTTTATCCGTTGACGATGATAACGAGCAAGCAGCTGCTCAACGTATATGACAAGCCGATGATTTACTATCCGCTGTCAACGCTGCTTCTGGCGGGAATAGAGGATATTCTTGTAATATCCACGCCGAACGACACGCCGAATTTTGAAAGACTGCTGGGCGACGGAAGTCAGTTTGGCATAAATATACAGTATGCGGTTCAGCCGTCGCCGGACGGACTTGCGCAGGCCTTTATAATCGGTGAAGAATTTTTAGCCGGCGCTCCCTGCGCCATGATTTTGGGTGACAATATCTTTTACGGCAACGGCATGGGCGATTTGCTTGCGCAGGCGTCTGCCAACGAGGGCAGGGCGACGGTGTTTGGCTATTATG
>USGR01000157.1 GCA_900554165.1 uncultured Oscillospiraceae bacterium
GATTTGTTATAGTGTATATGAATTTAAAACCTAAAAAATCACTTAGTATTACGGAAATAGTTATTGTCAAAAAATCCGATTTAGACAAAAATAATGATATGCCATGCGAGCTCAGCAGCTTTTGGACTATGATATATGTAAAAAATGGTCAGGCAAAAATTAGTTTTAACAGCGGTTTAATAAATGTAGGCAGAGAGCATCTTATTATCCTGCCGCCAAATAGCTTATATGATATGCCATCCGTCTCCGGCAGCCAAGCTGGCATCTTTTGTATTGCATTTTCCTGCGGATGCAAGAGGCTGAATGACATAACAGGCCCTCATCAATGCAATGATGAGCAAATATTAATTCTTTCCCATATATTGAATAACACAGAGTTAATTTTTAATAAAGTACGTTCAGGCGCTGGACATGATGAGTCCTTTAGTATCATTTCCACATTTGGCTCCGAACAAATTGTTAAAGAATACCTTGAGCTGCTTTTAATTGACATTATCAACAATCCTCGTATACAGAAATCCAGCAGAAAAAGTGTAGCATCACGCACTATATTTTCTGAGGAAATCTTATTTAAAGATATATGCAATTATTTGAATGACAACCTCAGCAGTAATCTTTCGGTAAATGATATATGCAGGAAGTTTTTTATAAGCTCATCCAGTATTAAAAAGTTATTCAGCTCGCGCTGCGGATGCGGTGTTATTAAGTTTTTCCACAAGCTAAAAATTGAAAAGGCCAAAGAGTATATCGCCTCCGGCACTATGAATTTTACTGAAATATCAGAGGCTTTGGGCTTTTCATCGCTGCATTATTTTTCACGGTATTTTAAAATTATTACCGGCCTCTCTCCTACCGATTATATGTTTTCTCAGGCTAAGCTTTGATTTCGATGCTATTTTTATTTTAACTGTTTTCCGACGACGCCTTATATTATATTTATATGCTAAAGTGCCGTTTTGTTTAATATTAATTGTATCTGTCCGTTAATTGTTGAATATATTTAATTTTATTTTAAAGTATAATATAAATGCCTATATGTTGTCTTATAATAATCGATACCGTCTTAACGACATCTTAATTATGTGTAAAATACGGCCCGCATATTTACAAAAGCTCACATATGAGCTGCGTGTCTTCTTTCATTATCGGTATTCTTAAAATTTTTACTTTGCTATTGACATACTGCTTTTATGAGTTATAATATAATCAACATATGAATAGTTGTTCATATGTTTCATAAATAGAGGTGATGAAATGAGCAATAATATTTACAATGAAGCACAAATTAAAAATGACGGTTTTCCGCCTATGGAAGTGCTTTACGATTTGGCCGAACTCTTTAAGATGTTTGGCGATTCTACGCGTATCGGCATACTTTGTGCTCTGCTTAAGGGCGAGATGTGCGTTTATGACTTAGCCGAGCTATTGGGCATGGGACAATCGGCGGTATCGCATCAGCTCAGGCTGCTCAGAGCAAGCGGTCTTGTTCGTGCGCGCAAAGACGGCAAAAACGTATACTACGCACTGGACGACGACCATGTAAGCTCTATTTTTAGTCAGGGCATGGAGCACGTTATGGAAGGCAAGCACGGCGATATGATTTAAATTTTGCTATAACTTCGCCTTTCGTTTCTTTTGCAATTTAATTTGCCATTATAAGGGCACGGCAGCGTGCCGTTTAAATACGCTAATCTATTTTAAGGTGTGTTTTACATGAAAACAGAATATATTTTAGAGGGACTTGACTGCGCTAACTGCGCAGCTAAAATTTCCGACAAAATTTCAAAGCTTGACGGATTTAATGAAGTAAATCTTAATTTTGCCACTAAAACTCTCACCGTTAAATCTGAACTTAGCGAAAATGTTGTTTTCGACAAAGTTGTTAAGACGGTTAACTCTATTGAGGATGGGGTTGCCGTTAAAAGAGCGTCGGAAAAAGGAAAATCCTCAGGCACTGACAAAAGAAAACTTTTAATTGATGGAATCACCATTGCTGTAGCAGCCGTTATGTGCGCACTTACCTTGATTCCGGGAATTAACGCCATAGTTAAAGCTATAATAATCGCAGCTGCACTTATTATAGCCGGTTATGATATTATATGGGCTGCGCTCAAAAACATTGTTAAATTTAATATAGATGAAAAGGTTTTGCTTATTATAGCCGTCACGGCCGCCTTTATTATAGGCGAGTATTATGAAGCTGCAATAGTTATGATACTCTTTAAGCTCGGCGAGATGTTTGAGGATATATCTACCAACCGTTCGCGCAGAGAAATTGAGGCGCTGGCGGATATTCGTCCCGATAAGGCGGACGTTATAATGCCGGACGGCTCTATTCAAACACGCAATGCCGAAAATGTCGGCATTGGCGATATTATTGCTATTAAGCCTTATGAGCGTATTCCGCTCGACGGCTATATAATTGAAGGCGCCACCACGCTGGACTCCTCTGCCCTTACCGGCGAGAGTATGCCAATTGAGGCCTCGGAAAACACCGAGGTAATGAGCGGAATGCTCAACTGCGGCGGATTTATTAAAGTAAAGGTCACAAAGTCTTACGGCCAGTCTGCCGCCTCCAGAATTATAGAGATGGTGAAGGAGTCCTCTGCCAACAAAGGCAGAACAGATAAATTTATAACAAAGTTTGCCAAGGTATATACGCCAATAGTCGTTATTGCCGCTGTGCTGCTCTGTGTTGTGCCGTCGCTCATCTTCGGCAATTTTGTAAGCTGGCTGCAAAAGTCGCTTGTACTGTTAGTCGCCTCCTGCCCATGCGCGCTCGTTATATCAATACCGCTTGGATTTTTTGCAGCGTCGGGCGCTGCATCCAAAAACGGCATACTGATTAAGGGCGGAAAGTTTGTTGAAGCATTGGCTCAGGCGAGAGCTGTAGTCTTTGATAAAACCGGAACGCTTACAACCGGGAAGCTGTCAGTAGGCAAAGTCAATGCGGCTGATGGATGTTTGGAAAGGGATGTTCTCAAATATGCCGCTGTCACTGATAAATATTCCTCTCACCCGGCGGCCAAGGCCATTATAAGCAAATATACCGACGCCTATGGCGATGTGCCGGATGGAGAAGAATATATGGAAACACCGGGCCATGGTGCCGCCGCTGTTATAGACGGCAAAAAAGTTCTCTGCGGCTCGGCCAAATGGATGATAAAAAACGGCTGTGATATATCGGCATTGCCGCCGGCATCTGTGTATGTATCGGCCGACGGAAAGGTTATGGGCTCTATTGAAATATCCGACACCGTGCGGGAAGAAAGTGCACAGACTATAAAAGAGCTTAAAGATTTGGGCATTAAGCATACGGCAATGCTGAGCGGCGACAGCAATGAAGTTTGCGCGGCTGTTGCTAATGAGTGCGCTCTTGATGAATACAGCGCATCACTGCTGCCGGAGCAAAAAGTTGAAAAGCTCAACAAAATTAAGGCGGATTACGGAACTACTATATTCGTCGGCGATGGAATAAATGATGCTCCTGTTTTAGCTGCAGCGGACGCCGGCGCGGCCATGGGGCTTGGCAGTGACGCGGCTATTGAGTCTGCCGACGTTGTGCTCGTTTCCGACAGTCCGGCACAGCTGCCGCAGGCGCTTAAAATATGCAAAAGAGCTATGGGCGTTATTAAATTCAACATTGTCTTTGCACTTGCGGTAAAAGCATTAGTTTTTATTCTCGTGCCGTTTGGACTTGCAAACATGTGGATGGCTGTTGTCGCTGATGTGGGCGTATCCATACTTTCTGTTCTAAATGCTACCAGAAT
>USGR01000158.1 GCA_900554165.1 uncultured Oscillospiraceae bacterium
GCTATGTCCAGTACCTCTTCATTCTGCGCATGGCAACTGGTCAATGCAGCAACGGCAAAACAAGCGACTAATATTGCGGCAGCCGCCTTTTTTAATATTCCCATTAATTTTACCTCCAACGCCTTGTTATATTATAATCTAAAAAAACAAACATTTAGCAAATTATACCTCATTATGCGTTAAAAGTAAAGTGACAATGATTATCCTTTTAGTTGGCATTATATTCAAATCTGACTTAATATTACTGCCGCAGATGAAAATTTATCGGTTACTATATCTGCCGGAAACAGCATATCATAATTTTTTAAATTTTTATCTGTATGCCTTAAAGGGAATGAGATTATTGCTTTATTTGCAGCTCTGTCGCCATATCCTATAAGTCTTCCTCCGTGAGTCTCGGCGGCTTTTTTTAATATAAGATATTCTATGCTGCCCTTATTCGGCATGTTAGAACTGCAATATATTTCGGCCGCTGAATTTCTTATTTTCATTCCGATATTTACAGCTTTCTTCTGTATAAGTCCACAATATATAAGGATGAGGACGGCATACTCCAAAAGCTGAGGGCAGCAGCATACAGGACAGCCGCTTCCGGGCGGCTCTATAAGCACTGATTTTCCCTTTTGCCCTGCGATATATGCCGCTGCTGAAGTTTGACTTATAAAAAGTGCGGTTATATCGCAATTTTCAAGTCTTAAGGAATTTTCCAATATAGATGCGTAGCGCAGTGTGCTTAGCATATAATATGCATATTTTTTTATTTTACATATATCCTCTTTTTCTGTGTAAAATAGATTACAAATGCCGTTAGTAAGCTGTGATTTTGAAAGAATAAAAATTTTTTCGCCGATTTGTGAATTGTCTGACAAATAATTTCTCATTTTATCACCTTATTTTAATTGTTTATCGGCGATATTGTGTCCAAACTGTGCGGCAATTAAGTATTTTTGTGTTAATTGCCAAACTTTGCATATAAAACGTTAATAATATAACAAAGGTCTTGCAAAATGGAAAATATGAGTATAAAATAGGATTATATAAAAATATGGAGGTCTGATGTTAATGATAAAAGTAGGCATCAACGGCTTTGGCCGTATAGGCAGGCTTGTTTTCCGCGCAGCGGTTGCACAGCCTGACGTTTTTGAGATAGTCGGTATAAACGATCCGTTTATTGACCTTGACTACATGGTATACATGGTAAAGTATGATACCATACATGGCAAGTTCGACGGCACTGTAAGCGCTGAAGACGGAAAGCTCGTTGTAAACGGCAGAAAGATATCTGTTTTTGCAGAGCGCAATCCTGAAGATATTCCTTGGGGCGAGGTTGGCGCAACTTATGTTGTAGAGTCAACTGGTGTATTTACAAAGCAGGCAGATGCTGAGCGTCATCTTAAGGCCGGCGCTAAGAAGGTTGTTATATCTGCTCCTGCAAAGGACAAGACCACACCGACTTTTGTATGCGGTGTTAACCTTGACACCTACACAAAGGACATGACAGTTGTATCAAATGCTTCCTGCACAACAAACTGCCTTGCTCCTCTTGCTAAGGTTATAAACGACAATTTCGGTATTGTTGAGGGTCTTATGACTACAGTTCACTCAACAACCGCTACTCAGAAGACAGTTGACGGTCCTTCTGCTAAGGACTGGAGAGGCGGACGCGCTGCTGCCGGCAATATAATTCCTTCTTCTACAGGTGCTGCTAAGGCCTGCGCTCTTGTTATCCCGCAGCTGGCTGGTAAACTGACTGGTATGTCTTTCAGAGTTCCTACTCTTGACGTTTCTGTTGTTGACCTTACGGTTCGTCTTGAGAAAGCTACAACCTATGAAGAAATCTGCGCTGTAGTTAAAAAGGCTACTGAGACAACAATGGCCGGCATCATGGGCTACACAGATGAGGATGTCGTATCATCAGACTTCTATTCTGACCCGCGTACATCTATATTCGACGCCAAGGCTGGTATAATGCTCAATCCTAACTTTGTAAAGCTCGTTGCATGGTATGACAATGAGTGGGGTTATTCCAACAAAGTTCTTAAGCTCATTGAGCACATGGCTAAGGTTGACGCGTAAGTCAATTCTAAAAAATATACGCCGGCTTAAATGCCGGCGTTTTTTCTTGTTAAATTAAACATTTTCTCCTATATTAGACAAAAACGGTTTCGGCGATATGCCGCTCTCGGCTAAGCGTACAGATATAAAATCACTTTTAGTTGTATAAATCAGCGCTGTTTCATTTAACAAAGAATTCAACATAATGTATAAACGCAAAGCGTTTAGCTGTCATAGCTCCAAGTCCGGCTTATAGTCCGGACTTAGCTTTGCAGTAAATTTTTTAATCTGGGACACTTTAGTAAATATTGTAAAAAGCGCAAGGTTATGTTATATTTATAGATAATAGCCTAAATATCTCTGGGAGGTTGTTTATGAATAACGAAAGCAAATCCATGGACAAGATAGTGGCGCTGTGCAAGGCGCGCGGATATGTATATCCCGGCTCTGAAATATACGGCGGCTTGGCAAACACATGGGATTTTGGACCTTTAGGTGTCGAGCTTAAGAATAATATAAAAAATGCCTGGTGGCAGAAGTTTGTTCACGAAAACGAATATAATGTAGGACTTGATTCTGCAATACTCATGAATCCGCAGACGTGGGTGGCGTCGGGACATATAGGCGGCTTTACCGACCCGCTTATGGACTGTCGCGAGTGCAAAACCCGTCACCGCGCCGACACTCTTATTGAAGACAGCGGCGTAAATCCCGCTGGGTGGAGCCTTGAGCAGATGGCGGATTATATAAAAGATCATAATATTCCCTGCCCCAACTGCGGCAAAAGCAATTTTACCGATATAAGGCAGTTTAATCTTATGTTTAAGACATTTCAGGGTGTAACTGAAGATAGCAAAAACGAGCTTTATCTCCGCCCGGAAACGGCGCAGGGTATATTCGTCAACTTTGCAAACATCCAGCGCACCAGCCGCCGCAAAATTCCGTTTGGCGTGGGGCAGATAGGTAAATCTTTCCGAAATGAGATAACGCCCGGCAACTTCATTTTCCGCGTGCGCGAATTTGAGCAGATGGAGCTGGAGTTTTTCTGCAAGCCCGGAACGGATATAGAATGGTTTGGTTACTGGCGTCAGTACTGCATAGACTGGCTGCTTAATTTAGGCCTTAAAAAGGAAAATCTTAAGCTGCGCGACCATGAAAAGGAAGAGCTGTCGCATTATTCCAACGCCACAACTGATATTGAATTTTTATTCCCGTTTGGCTGGGGCGAGCTATGGGGTATTGCCGATAGAACCGATTTCGACTTAAAGCAGCATATTGAGCATTCAGGCAAATCGCTGGAGTATTTTGACCCACAGACTAACGAAAAATATATTCCATATGTAATTGAGCCGTCATTGGGCGTTGAGCGTGTACTGCTTGCTCTGCTCTGCGACGCTTATGATGAAGAAGAGGACGAAAAGGGAGAGGTTCGCACGGTGCTCAGACTGCACCCTGCTGTTGCGCCGGTTAAGGCTGCAATATTACCCCTTTCGAAGAAGCTGTCCGAACCGGCAGAGGCGCTTTACCGCAGCCTTATCAAGAAATTCAACGTGGAATATGACGACGCCGGCTCGATAGGCAAGCGCTACCGCCGTCAGGACGAAATAGGCACGCCGTTCTGCATCACTTACGATTTTGAGTCTGAAACAGACGGCTGCGTAACGGTGCGCGAGCGCGACTCTATGCAGCAAACAAGGATGAGCATTGACGC
>USGR01000159.1 GCA_900554165.1 uncultured Oscillospiraceae bacterium
CTTAATATACTTTATTGCCGTGCGGCATACCTCTTCAAGATTAAACGGGCAGATAGAGCTTGCCATGCCGACGGCTATGCCGGTATTTGCGTTTACCAGCACCGACGGGAAAGTCACCGGAAGCAGCGTCGGCTCTTTCATAGTGGCGTCGTAGTTGTCGACAAAATCAACTGTATTTTTCGAAATGTCTTTAAACAGCTCGGCGCAGATAGGGTCGAGCTTTGCCTCAGTATACCTCGACGCAGCATACATCATGTCCCTTGAGTAGGCCTTGCCGAAGTTGCCCTTTGAATCAATAAACGGATGCAGCAGCGCCGCATAACCACGGCTAAGGCGCACCATCGTCTCATAAATTGCGGCGTCGCCATGCGGGTTGAGCTGCATGGTGCGGCCGACTATATTCGCCGATTTCATTCGTCCGCCGTTAAGCAGACCCATGTCGTACATAGTATACAGCAGTTTGCGGTGCGACGGCTTAAATCCGTCTATCTCCGGTATCGCCCGTGATACTATTACGCTCATGGCGTATGGCATGTAGTTCTTCTCCAGCGTTTCTACAATCTGCTGTTCCACCATCGTGCCGGCGCCGGCTATAAACGCATTAGCATCCTCCGGCGTTATTCTGTTGCTTTGTGTTGCCCTTTTGCGAGGAGCCATTAAAACACTCTCCTGTTTACATAATATATATTTGCCCTGAGGCAGACTGAAAACTTTCTCTAATAAACAAATTTAATTGAAGACATTCCCCATATATCTTATATTGTCAGGTTTTGCAATTTTATCATACTCATTTTTAGACTTATAATTTTGGGGATTAATGACAAAATAACAGGTTTCGTCCCTGTCGCAGTAGCCATATTCGCTTTTTTGCGGAACAATAAATCTGAAAAGATTTTTAAGCATATACTCCCTGTACCAGTCGTCATATGATGCGTATTCCTCGCCGTTCATTATCAGCGTCCACTGCTTGTCAATGGTTATATGTCGAAAGGCAACCGGCTGACGATTTTTATAAAGCTTTCGCACCTCAAAAACATCCAGCACAATGTCCTTTTGGCCATAGAAGTATGTATTAAACGTCGGGTCAAAATATCCCCACTTATTGATATCTGAAAGAAACGCCATAACTCCGACATGGCAGTCGCCGTCAAACAAGAACGGTATGCAGGATATCCTGACCGCCTTTACGCCAAGCGAAAGGAGCATCTCGGTTAAAACCGTTGCAAAGCATGAACAAAACAGCGCGCCTGTTTTTCTCACTTTCATTATTTCTTCTGTGTTCATGGCGCTTGGAGAAGCATGGTCACCAACAAAATGAAGCTCGTTATGGACAAAATCCATGAGTGATAAAATTTTTTCCGACATCGATATTCCCTTAAAATGCCGGCAAATGTCAAAGCTCCGTCTGATTTTTTCAAGCGCCTCGGCAGCAGGATTTTCAAAATCAACAGAAAGGCTGTGCGAAACGTCAAAATCAGGATATGCGTTTAATGCGGCTAAATAATCCATACTATGCCACTCCTTCTGTGAAAATGTCGGTATTTAAATGTCGGTTTGAGCGTCCTTTTGACAAGTTAATGCATATGGCAGAAATTATACTTCAGCTTTGCATCCGTCAACGAAGCAATGTATTCAGGCTACGACACATCCGCCATGTCGAGATACAGATATCCGTTTTCCGCTATATATTCCTTGCGGCCCTTGAGATTGTCGCCAAGCAGCAAATCAAACACTTCAGAAGTAGACTCTGCATCCGACGGCAGAACCTTAATAAGACGACGTGTAGATGGGTTCATAGTGGTCAAATTCATCATGTCAGGCTGGTTTTCGCCCAATCCTTTCGAGCGCTGCAACACATATTTCTGCCCTTCTATCTCCTCAAGTATGCCGGCTTTTTCCTTGTCGTCATATGCAAAATACGTCTTGTCTTTCGTCGTTATTTCATAAAGTGGAGTCTCAGCAATAAATACCTTACCCTCTTCAATCAGCGTTGGCGTAAGCCGATAAAGCATTGTAAGTATCAGAGTACGTATCTGAAATCCGTCGACATCAGCATCGGTACAGATTATAATTTTGTTCCACCTAAGCTGGTCAATATCAAAGGTGGCAAGGTCCTTTACGGCCTTGGATTTTACCTCTACGCCGCAGCCCAGCACCTTTATAAGGTCGGTTATTATCTCGTTTTTGAATATCTTGCCATACTCCGCCTTAAGGCAGTTAAGTATCTTTCCCCTTACGGGTATAATCGCCTGAAAATCCGGGTCGCGGGCTAATTTGCAGGAGCCCAGCGCCGAATCACCCTCAACTATATACAGCTCGCGCTCGCTTATGTCGCGGCTACGGCAATCGACAAACTTTTGAACCCTGTCCAGCATTCCGCCCGACGACTGCAACGTCTTTTTGATATTCAGCCGCTCTTTTTCCGACTTCTCCCTGCTGCGCTTGTTGATAAGCACCTGCTCGGCTATCTTTTCGGCGTCCTGCCGGTTTTCTATAAAATATACTTCCAGCTGATGCTTTAAAAAGTCGGTTATAGCCTCCTGAATAAACTTATTGTTTATTGCCTTTTTAGTCTGATTTTCATAAGACGTTCTCGTCGAAAACGACGATATTACAAGGCAGAGGCATTCTTCAATATCGCCGAAAGTAATCTTGCTTTCGCCCTTTTGATATTTATTGTTCTGTTTAAGATATGCGTCTATCTGCGATACAAATGCGCTGCGTGCCGCTTTTTCCGGCGCGCCGCCATACTCCAGCCAGCTGGAATTATGATAATATTCCTTTATCTGTACACGGTTGGAAAAGCAGAGGCTGACGTTTATTTTTACTTTATATTCCGGTTTGTCCTCGCGGTCGCGGCCCTTGCGCTGCGTCTCCCAGTACTGCACTGATGTAAGAGCATCGTCGCCCACCGTCTCAGCTACATAGTCGGCTATGCCGTTTTTATATATAAATTCATATGTGTCAAACTTTGCGCCGTTCTGATTCTTGAATATAAACAGCAGTCCCGGATTTACCACCGCCTGCCGCTTTAAAGTATCCAAATAATAATCCACCGGCGCCATTATATCGGTAAAAACCGTAATGTCCGGCTTCCACTTCGTTATTGTGCCGGTATCCTTGCCGGCATACGGCTCTGATTTAAGCCCGCCGATATTCTCGCCGTGCTCGAAGTGAAGAGTGTATTTTTTACCATCCCTTTTTATCTCAACATCCATATATTCCGACGCGTACTGCGTAGAGCATAGTCCCAACCCGTTAAGGCCGAGTGAATACTCATAGCTGCCATCCTCTTCATTGGTGTATTTGCCGCCGGCGTACATCTCGCAGTAGACAAGCTCCCAGTTGTATTTCTGCTCTTTGGTGTTGAAATCTACCGGCACACCGCGGCCATGGTCCTCGACCTGTACGCTGCCGTCGGCAAAACGCGTAACGGTTATCTTTTTTCCAAAGCCCTCGCGCGCCTCGTCTATAGAATTTGAAATAATCTCAAATATTGAATGCTCGCAGCCTTCCAGCCCATCAGAGCCGAAAATAACAGCCGGACGCTTCCTAACCCTTTCGGCACCCTTTAACACCGATATGCTTTCATTGCCATAGACTTGTCCCTTTTTAGGCATTTTCTACCTCCGCTTTACTTTTTAACACCTTTAAGCATACACCATTTTTCTTAGCTTTGTCAATAGCGCATACACTACATGTCGATACATATTTTCTAATTGTACACTTTATATCGTAAAATCTATATTAATCCAATTATAT
>USGR01000160.1 GCA_900554165.1 uncultured Oscillospiraceae bacterium
AATCCATTTTCGACATTTTAATATCTATACTTGGCGGAGCACTTTATTCCATAGGCATAAACTGCTTTGCCTCGCCAAATAATATAGCGCCGGGCGGGCTTACTGGCGTCGGCGTTATAATTAATCATATATTTGGATTACCCATAGGCGTTCTTATAATAGTATTAAACATACCTCTGTTTATTATCGGCCTTAAAGAGCTGGGAAAATATTTTTTAATAAAAACAATAATAGCCACCGTAATAATGTCGGTGCTTATAGATATAAGTTCGATGTTTTTGCCGGCATATACAGGGAATACGCTGCTTGCCTGCCTTTACGGCGGAATTTTAACAGGAGCGGGACTGGCGCTGGTATTCATGAGGGGAGCCACTACCGGCGGCACGGATATTATTGCAAAGCTTATAAATAGGAAGTTTAATTTTTTATCAATAGGCAGAGTAATACTCATACTCGACCTTTTGATTATATCGGCATCCGCCATAGTGTTTAAAAGCATAGAATCGGCCCTCTATGCTGTTATAATGATATTTACATCATCCAAAATAATTGATAGTTTAATTTACGGCGCCGACCGCGGAAAGATGCTGTTTATAATTACATCAAAGCCAGAGGAGCTTTCTAAAGCGATAATGAAGAAAGTATCGCGCGGAGTAACCATGCTGAACGGCAGGGGCGCATACAGCAATGACGTACGTTATATACTTATGTGCGCGGTGCGCCGGCACGAGGCGGCCAAAGTGCATGAGATAATTAAAAATATAGATAATAAAGCATTTATAATAACCACCGAAGCCGGCGAAATTACCGGAGAGGGGTTTAAAGATTTATATACACCTTAATAAAAAGTCCGGCTTCTTTAATTATGACAGCCGGACTTTTTGCTTTTACAGTAAAAACAATCTAATCAATTTTTATGTCAGCCTATGCTTTGCCGTAAGGTACATATATTGCATGTGATAAATATCCGGTAAAATTTATGCGCTTAAATTTACAGTCTTCATAAGCAGCAAAGCTAATAATATAAAAGCTCCGGCTGAAATGACGACTGATTTCTGCGTCAGACCTGGGTATTATCGCCTTCTACCGCATTGCAGAAGCCGTCAATTTGCCTTTTAAGTGAGACAAATATTCGGGCTTTACCTGTCTTATACGATTCTCTATAGCGATGTGGCTTCGTTCATTATCAGAATAATCTACAATTCCCAAGAGATAATAGGAGTGACGTCTAAGACCTTGCAAATGCTTTTAAGTGTTGACGGGCCACATGCTTCGTTTATATTCTGCCGCTTACCAATGATTGCAATATGACTGCCCAATAGGCTTTATCTATATTTTGTCAGTCGCTGAAAATCACTTTCAGCAGCTCGTCTATTCTCTCGTGCTGATTTTTAAGATAAAGATATCCCATAAGGCACTCGAGAGCGGTGGCGGCATGATACTCCGCCGTGCTTGAGCTTTTTGGCGTGCGTATGGTGTGCATATTGCGTCCTCTGCGGAATATGTCGGACTCTTTTTCGCTAAGCAGCGGCAGTATTTTTCCCGCGGCAGCAGCCTGAGCAGAGGCCGACACAAGCTGTGCCGCCCTGTTGTGCAGAGTGTTCGCCGGCAAATCCCCGGACACAGCAAGCATAGTGCGCACCGCTAATGAATATACCGCGTCGCCGACAAAGGCCAGCGCCGCCGGACTGAGCCTTTCGGCGTTTACTTCTTCTTTTATTAAGTTTATGGGCAAGCAGCCTCATCTCCTGTTTTTCTTTTATTTTTCAGCCGGCAGAACCTGCATTTTAAATCCTTTGCGTGTGCCAGTTTTGCCACGTCGGCAAATATGTGTACACTAAGTCCATTAAAATCACCCAAAAAATGGGGATGCAAGCGCATTTGCAAAACTAAACTTTAAAGCACTGATTTTTCAGGGGATTTATACCCAGACTTATCAATCCAGATGCTGAGTTTTAAGTCGGCTTGACAAAGAAAATAAACGGCATTGACGCCGTACCAAATATTGCAAGGATTTAAGAATACAATAATCACTATTTTTCGACTTCTGTGCTTATCACAGTAAATTTGAGACGCTATCTCTAACGGCTTTCATCCGGCTGCATAGAGAAGCATATACCTTTTGTGCGATTAGTTTACATAATCAAATTCAAAATCGAAAATCCGCACGGTATCTCCGTCCTTAACACCCTGACGTTTAAGCTCTTCGATAATTCCGCTCATATTGAGAACCTTTTGGAAATACTGCAGTGACTCGTAATCCTCTGGATTAATATCGTTCATTATACGCACAAGCCACGGTGCGTCCACAATAAATGCATCGTTTTCTTTCTTTACGGTAAAGGCGCGGCTGTTGCGGGTGAGAAAGTCGTCTTCTTCAATATCCGGCTCGTAAATCTTTATTGGGGGCAGATGCTGTATCATTGTAAACACCTCGTTTACAAGCGCCCTTGTGCCATCTGCAATCGCCGCCATTATGCGGAAAACCTTTAGTCCCTTGCTGTTTATATATTTCTCAAATCGCTCAATATCCTCGTCGGAGGCAAGGTCGCATTTGTTTGCGGCTACTACCTGCGGACGCTCAAGCAGTTCGCTGCTGTAAGCCGCCAGCTCCTTATTTATCGCCTCAAAGTCCTCTATCGGGTCGCGGCCCTCGCTGCCGGAAACGTCGACTACATGTATAAACATGCGGCACCTGTCAATATGACGCAGAAATCTATGACCCAGTCCGGCGCCCTCTCCGGCGCCTTCAATCAGGCCGGGGATGTCCGCCATTACAAAAGAGCTGCCGTCGCCTATGCTGACCACGCCAAGCGTAGGATTAAGGGTAGTAAAATGATAGTTTGCGATTTTGGGGCGCGCTTGGCTTACTACCGAAAGCAGCGTAGATTTGCCCACGTTTGGAAAACCAATTATTCCCACATCGGCAATAAGCTTAAGCTCAAGTATAACCTCTTTTTCCTCGCCCGGAATACCGGCCTTGGCAAAGCGCGGAATTTGCCGTGTTGCCGTTGCAAATTTTTTATTTCCAAAGCCGCCGCGGCCGCCGCGCAGTACTGTTACACGCTCATCGCGCGACATATCGCAGATAATTCTGCCGCTTTCGGCGTCTTTTATAAGCGTGCCTCGCGGCACCTTAATTATCAGATTTGCGCCGCCCTTGCCGTAGCAGTTGCCGCCGCGGCCGTTTTCTCCATTTTGGGCAATAAACTTCCGCTTATACCTGAAGTCTACAAGCGTATTCATATTATTGTCAATTTCAAATATAACATCGCCGCCGCGGCCGCCGTCTCCGCCGTCGGGTCCGCCCGCAGCAACATATTTCTCCCTGTGGAAAGTAACGGCGCCATTGCCGCCGTCTCCTGCCTTTATTAATATTTTTGCCGTATCCACAAACATATTTATCACCATACCCGCTGCGATTAAAATCTGATTTGCATATATTTTGCTCGGCCTGTGCGTTATAATGCGGCAGCACTTAAAAGCACAGGACAATATCGACAATTTTGCTTAGCTTTAAGCGTAAGCCGTTATTTATAAGCTGCCTGCTGCTTATAAAGCTATAAATCACTTAGCAGCAGTGCGCCGCCATTTAATTATGTCGTGATAGCGTGGTGTACCACCGCAAAATTTTATCATCTCGGCACTTTTGCATTGATAAAGGCGATAAAACCGCTGTCATAAAATGGCCGCCGCGCATTTCAAATCTTATTTATAG
>USGR01000161.1 GCA_900554165.1 uncultured Oscillospiraceae bacterium
GGAAAAAACCGAAAGGAGATTTAATTATGGCAATAGTATCAATGAAACAGCTTCTGGAAGCCGGCGTTCATTTCGGACACCAGACCAGAAGATGGAACCCGAAAATGGCGGAGTACATTTTCACAGAGCGCAACGGTATATACATTATCGATTTGCAGAAAACCGTTAAAAAGCTCGAAGAGGCTTACAAGTTCGCTTACGAGGTAGCAGAATCCGGACAGGACATCCTGTTTGTCGGCACTAAAAAGCAGGCGCAGGAGTCTATGAAGGAAGAGGCAGTAAAATGCGGTATGCCTTACGTAAATGCACGTTGGCTTGGCGGTATGCTCACCAACTTCCGCACAATTCGTCGCAGAATTGACAGGCTTTATCAGCTTCGCAAGATGGAGGAAGACGGCACGTTTGATCTGCTTCCGAAGAAAGAAATAATAAAGCTTAATCTTGAAATAGAAAAGCTTGAAAAGTTCCTTGGCGGAATTAAAGAAATGAAGAAGCTTCCAGGTGCCCTCTTTATAGTTGACCCACGCAAGGAGAAGATTGCCGTATCAGAAGCTAAAAAGCTCGGCATTCCGGTTATAGCTATAGTAGACACGAACTGTGACCCGGATGAAATAGACTATGTAATTCCCGGCAACGACGATGCAATACGCGCTGTTAAGCTTATTGCCGGCACAATAGCAACTGCTGTTATAGAGAGTCGTCAGGGCGAGTCCGGCGAAGTTCCTCAGGCAGAAAGCGATGAGGCGGCCGCCTATGCAGATGAAGCTGCTGAGAATACAGAAGCAGCTGATGATGCAAAGGCTGAAGAAGTTAAAGCTGCTGAATAATTTAGTATAAATAGAAAAATACCCGCTTAAGCAAAAGCGGGTATTTTAAAGAAAGACAGGAGGAAAGAATAATGGCATTTACAGCACAAGATGTTAAAGCGCTGCGCGAGAAAACAGGCGTAGGCATGATGGAATGCAAAAAAGCTCTGACCGAGACCGACGGCGATATGGAAAAGGCAGTTGAACTGCTCAGAGAAAGAGGACTCGCCGCTGCGGCTAAAAAGTCTGGAAGAATAGCTGCTGAAGGTATAGTAACGGCTTACACAAACGAAGCCGGAAACGTAGGCGTAGTTATAGAAGTAAACTCTGAAACGGACTTTGTCGCTAAGAATGAAGAGTTTAAGAAGTTTGTTGCGGTTGTGGCAAAGGTTGTTGCAGACAACAATCCGGCCGATGTAGACGCACTTCTTGAAATGAAGCCGGAAGGCTCGTCCGACACAGTCGCCGACATGGTAAGAGAGAAAATACTTGTTATTGGCGAGAATATAAAAATTCGCCGCTTTGCACGTTACGAGGGCAAAGTAGTTACTTATGTACACGGTGACGGCAGAATAGGCGTAATGGTTAATATGGACGCATCTGACGACGTAGCTAAGACAGATGCTTATAAGTCGGCTGCTAAGGATGTAGCTATGCAGGTTGCTGCTGCTTTCCCGCTTTATTTGAAGGAAGAAGATATTCCTGCAGACGTACTTGAAAAGGAAAAGTTTATCCTTAAGGAGCAGGTTATAAACGAAGGCAAGCCTGAAAACATTGCCGAAAAGATAGTTATGGGTAAATTAAAAAAGTACATGCAGGATGTATGCCTTATGGATCAGGTATATATTAAGGACAGCAGTCTCAGCGTTACCAAGTTCCTTGAAGCTGCTTCAAAGGAAGCCGGCGGCGATATTGGCGTTAAGGCTTTTGTAAGATTTGAGCGCGGCGAGGGCCTTGAAAAGAGAGAAGATAACTTTGCTGACGAAGTCACAGGAATGATAAAATAATTTTTATAGTCATAAAAAATATCTTTCAATTTATAACAGGTTTGTCTTTAATAGACAAACCTGTATTTTTTGCTTGTTTAAAATTGCTGCGCCTGCAAAACAATACGCTTATATTATGCGCTGTGCCAAATCATATAGTCGGATGCTAAGTGTTTTACTCATGGCTTAAATCATAAGCGCTTACAGCTTATCGCACTTTTTTAAATCTACCGACTCAGCATTGAGAATAATATCCTCTTCTCTCATCGTTATGGCTATGAATTAGATTATTATATATAAACTAAACAGCGAGGGATTATATCCCCCGCTGTTTTTTATTGCTTTATTTTAATTTTATCTTATAGCATTAAGATACGGAGCCGGATCTATTGCAGTGCCATTCTCCCTTATCTCAAAATGAAGATGATTACCAGTGGAACGACCAGTATTTCCAACCTCTGCTATAATCTGTCCACAGCTTACCGTCTGTCCCTCTGTCACATTGATTGAACTGCAGTGAGCATAAAGAGTGCTTATGCCGTTGCCGTGGTCTATTACAAAGTGCAGCCCATAGTCGCTGCCAACGCTGTTTACGCTCTTTACTACGCCATCCGCTGCGGCAAATATTTTAGTGCCTTCTGGAGCAGCAAAGTCCCATCCCTTATGTTCTCTATCGTCGCCGTAATAAGAGCTTATATACATCCTATCTACTACTTCTATTGGATATGCCATATCGCCAAGCACTGATATTCCAGCAAGAGACCTGCTCTGCTCTTTCACAACTTCTTTCGTACCTACCGAAATCTGCTCGGAAACCGGCTGTGCAACCACCTGCGCGCTCACCTGGCTCCGGCTTACTTCCACACCGTCAACAAATACTATTTCCTCTGTTATAACCGATTTGCCGTCGGCGCCGTCCACTGTTACTTTCCTTGTTCCCGCCGCAAGACTGTCATCCTCTGTCTCCACCGTATCATACGCGATAGTCTGCTCGTAGCTCTCGCTCTTTATTACCTTTACGCTGTAAGGCAGCCTCGGTACCTCTACTATCACATTGCTGCCCTCCGCCGGAGTATCAGATATGCCAGCATTAAGCTCCATTATCCTTGAAACATCGCAAGACGACGTCTGCGCTATGCTGCTAAGCGTCTCACCGGCAGTGGTTATATATATCTCCTGCCTTGTTACAGGAGTATTCAGTATAGTTTTTATTTCCTCTGCGCTCTTGACATCGTCACAGCTGTAATATCCCGATACAATACTAACATTATTATTAAATGTTACATTTTCTGTACCGCCGGTTCTGTAAGAATCGAGTACAGAGTTTAATACTGTATTTACATCGTCCGCATTTGCAGACGCTGCTATAAAAGTATCGTCAATAAATAGTCCGTTAGCTTCTGTCAGCGCCGGAGTAAAAGTACTCAATATAATCTCGCTTATATTGTTCTTGTCCGCTACTTTCTCACTCGGAACCTTGACAAGTCTGAATGAAGCGGAAGTGTCCGCACTATTTCTTACTTCCTCATCCGCTATTTTTGTTTCTATTTGTACAAGCGCGTTATTGAAAACTGATTCATCTTCCACATATGCAACAACGCTGCCATTATATGTGACCTCTAATGCATAGCTGCTTGAGCTATATGCATATAAAGAGCCTGCTAAGACAGCTATGGCAAGAACCGGAGCTATATATGCAATGCTTCTCCTGCGAACGTCCTTGCTTTTAAAGCTGTACCCTGCAAGCTTTATAAAGTATATTACCTTTTTAAACCCTTTTTTAGAGCTATATTCATCCTTTTTTCCCGTTACATCAAGCACTTGCGATTTAAACGACGCAAAAGGCTTTTTTATTATTTTAGCCGCTGAGGCTATTAACGGTGCGGCCTTTCTGCCGCCTGCCAAAATACAT
>USGR01000162.1 GCA_900554165.1 uncultured Oscillospiraceae bacterium
GTATTGCTGCAAATTAAAATTCACTTATAAATTCACTATACAACTGACTTTACAGCGGATGTCTATTGATAATGCACTTTATAAATCTGCTTTTTGCCAAAGAGGCAGCTTAGTCCCCGTCGCTATAAATTTTGCGGTGGGGACTGTTTTTGTTGCTCTGAACATGATTCTCCGGCTCTATCAGGGTTTTGTCATCCCCGTGGCAAGAACGATAAAAGAACAAGCCGCTCTATTAATAGAGCGGCTTGTTTATAAGCTAAATGTTTTTATTTATAACCGTTGGGATTGTTCTTTACCCAGCGCCATACGTCTTCGCACATTTTTTTAAGGTCGCGTTCCGTTTCAAATCCGAGCACCTTTTTAGCCTTTTCCGGCGACGAATAGACCTCCGCTAAATCGCCGGTGCGGCGCGGCAGTATTTTATAAGGAACCTTTACGCCGGTAGCTTCCTCGAACGTATTTATAAGCTCAAACACGCTATAGCCTTTGCCGGTGCCTAAATTTATCGCATTTACTCCCCTATGATTTCTTACATAGTTTATTGCTTTTACATGTCCTATCGCTAAATCCACCACGTGTATATAGTCGCGTATGCAGGTGCCGTCCGGCGTGTCATAATCGTCGCCGTATACCGTAAGCTCAGTCTGTCCGCCGTCCAGCGGCTTACCGCTCGCTATCCTTGTTATACGCGGCATAAGATTATTTGGTATACCGTTTGGGTCCTCACCTATGAGCCCAGACTCGTGTGCACCTATCGGATTAAAATATCTCAGCAGCGCCATGCTCCAATCATTATCAGAAGCATATAAATCTTTAAGCATTTCTTCTATAAAAAACTTAGTGCGTCCGTACGGATTGGTCACCTTACCTGTAGGCATATCCTCCGTCATAGGCGCTTTGTTGTCGCCGTACACTGTCGCAGACGATGAGAATATTATACGCTTTACGTTGTGCTTCTTCATTATCTCAAGCATTGTTACGGTACCGCTCACGTTATTGTCGTAGTAATCGAGCGGTATAACACAGCTTTCTCCCACAGCCTTAAGGCCCGCAAAATGTATTACTATGTCTATATCATTTTCTGTAAATATACGCTCAAGATTTTCGGCGTCGCGAATATCACACTCTTCTATCTTAAAGCTGCGGCCGGTTATCTCCTTTACCCTTTTTAGAGATTCGCTACAGGAATTGACATAATTGTCCAGAGCAATTATATCCTCGCCTCTGCTGAGCAGCTCAACACATGTGTGACTGCCGATATATCCCGCTGCGCCTGTTATCAGTATTGACATACAATCACCTTTCATTACTGCAATTCTTTTATTATTCTTTCTACTGTATTTCCCATATCATTATACTTTATTTCCATGTCTGCCACAAGCTTAAATTGCGTTCTGCACCTGTCTAAATTATGATTTGGACGGTGTATTTTGAAATATGTATCCCCTTCTAAATAATCCGTAAGAAAACGTATTCCGCATTCAAACGTCATTATCATAGCCGACATGGGCATAAGAGATGTTTCGCCCTCTGTAAGGCTGCCGCCTGACGCTTCTATATAGCCTTTGGTAAAGGCCTCAAACAAGCCTAAATCAAAGTTTACCTTAGATAGGTCGGTTTCGTCTTCTGCCCCAGTAGAGGCGCTGAAGCGTATGGCATCTCCATAATCATAAAGAGCTGAGCCGGGCATTACCGTGTCTAAATCTATTACGCATATGCATTTCTGCGTCGCCGCATCTACAAGCGTGTTGTTGAGCTTTGTATCGTTGTGCGTAACTCTGAGCGGAATTCTTCCTTCTTTTAGAGCATCGGCTATTTTTGCCGCCATCTCAGTCCTGGATAGCGCAAACTCTATCTCCTCTTTTACCGACTGGGCACGGCCCATTTTATCCTCTGCTATAGCTTTTTTCAGCGTTTCCATTCGCTTTGGCGTATTGTGGAAATCCGGTATTACCTCTGCAAGCGTTTCGGCTTTATAATCCGCTAAATCCCTTAAAAATCCGCCGAACGCACTGCCGCAGCTGTATAAGTCGTCGTTCGTCCTCGCACTCTGCAGTGTTATCGTATCCTCTATAAATACATATACGCGCCAGCAGCTGCCCTCTGCATCTTTGTAATACGGAGCACCGTCTTTTGTCTTTATCACCGTCAGCGTTTCGCGGTCAGGGTCGCCGCCGCGCGCCGTTATTTTATCTCTAAGATATGACGTTACTCCTAAAATGTTATTCATAAGGCCGTCTACGTCGCTGAAAATATTGTTGTTTATGCGCTGTAAAAGGACCCTATACTTATTTCCGCCATTGTCTAAATATACTGCGTATGTGTCGTTTATATGGCCGCAGCCATAGGCCTCCGACTTTATGAAATCGCCATAAACGCAAAATTGCGACATCACCGATTTGAAATCACAGCTCATTTTTTATTCTCCTGCTTCGTTATAAAAATTATTTATATAATTCGCTAAAATCTTAGCTTTCCGCCTATATTTTATATTCCGCTTATTAAGTCCAGTATAGCCTAATGTCTTTTAACAAGACGTTAGGCTTTAACTGTTTTAAAGTTATCATAATATTTAAAGCTTAATCCGACTGCCGATGCAAAGCTATCGAGCACTTTTATTAATTCCAAAGCTTTTTGGGGTATTTGCCGGCGGCTGTCATTTCCCTAATTGCAGCTTCAACCACTGGTTTATCCTGACGATATGTAACGCCGAACCATTTGTCGTTGGTCTTTAAAACCTTTACATTGCATTTACCCTCTTTAAGCAATGTGTCAACCGCCGTAGGAAGATAAAATTCCGCCTTAAGGTTGCCCATATTCTCGTCTAAGAAATTAGGGAACATTCCTTTTATCTCCGGCAAAAACTCTTTCGTAAAGCCCCAGCAGTTCATAGACACTATGCTGTCGCTGTCCAACTCATGCCATGTCTCTTCGTCCTCAGTATAGCAGATTTTATCCCCTTGGTACATTATCTTCGTGCGCTCGACAATATCCTTTAAATAACCGTTTTTGTCCACCGTGCATATGCCGCGTGCAACATGTCCGTTTTCTGTTACTGTATTTTTTAGTATGAAACCGGCCATGCAGAAGTCCCATACAGCCTTTTTGCTGTTGTCGGTTTGGCTGAGATAATTGGCCAAAGTAGTAAATGTCTCTCTGCCGTAAAAGTCGTCGGCGTTTATAACGGCAAAAGGACCGTCTATTTTATCCGCTGCGCTTATTATCGCATGTCCTGTGCCCCATGGCTTTGTGCGCCCGTCCGGCACGCTGTAGCCCGCCGGAAGCCCGTCAAGCTCCTGATATGCATATTCCACGTCGACATATTTGGATATTCTATCGCCTATTACCTCGCGAAAGGCTTTGTCCAAGTCCTTTGTTATTATAAATACCAGCTTATTAAATCCGGCTTTTATAGCATCATATATAGAATAATCTATAATTATCTCGCCATTTTCACCTACTGCGTCTATCTGCTTAAGCCCGCCGTACCGGCTTCCCATGCCCGCCGCCATTATTACCAGCGTCAAATTTTCCATTGCCAATGCCTCCTGTTGTAAATCAGATTATGTTTTAGCATATTTATATTTAAAGTTATTTGCACAAAAAGTTATTTTATTTGCATATTTAGTCTGGATTTGTACATTGCGCTATGTTATTATTTATTTAAAGTTATATAATATGGAGATTTGTTATAGTG
>USGR01000163.1 GCA_900554165.1 uncultured Oscillospiraceae bacterium
GAGTAAATCTCTTCATTCTGCATTAATCTTATGTCGCCCCTTGTAAGCGCTTCGATTGCCTTTTCATTATTCTCTACCCGCAAAATCACAAATGCCGTGTCCTTGCGCGGATTTAAAAATGCGTACATATACTCAATGCTTATATTCTCGCCCGACAAAACTTTTACGGCTTTGTTAAGCCCGCCCGGCGTATCCGGCACGGCAATGGCGATAACATCGGTAAGCGACACCGTCATGCCCTCGCCTTTAAGAGCTTTCAGGGCTTTGTCCGGGTCGTTAACTATAAGCCTTAGAATTCCATAATCGGTCGTATCGGCTATTGACAGCGCACGAATGTCGACACCATTGTCGGCAAGCGTCTGAGTAATTTCCGAAAGACGCCCCTCTTTGTTTTCCACAAAAATTGACAGCTGTTTTATTATCATGTTTATCCCCCTTGCTTTTTATTTTATTGTTTTTGTCTTAACAGTATTAGATATAGGAAAGAAGCTAAAGCCATGACCTTCAAGGCAAAAAATCATACCGGAAAGTCTTGGCCATATGCCAGTGCATAAACAGAAAATGACTATGCACATATAGCTGTAGCAACAGCTTTATGCGGCATATTATATATTTTATACATGCATTCATTAAAATATAATCGATTTTATTTTTCCCGCTCTGCTTGCTGACAATATATATGTAAGCATAATTTGCATAATATCTATATTTTGCGGTTGTCAATTATTCTCTGCGCCTTACCTTCAGAACGCGCTATAGATTTTGGCTCGACAAGCGTAACCTTTGCAGATATATTAAGCACGGTATGCAGCTTTGCCGCCATCTGGCGCTCTATGTTCTCTATATTCTTTACTGAATCTGAGAACATCTCCGGCGTCATTTCCACCTTAACCTCAAGCGTGTCGAGATTATGTACTCTGTCTACCACAAGCACATAATTAGGCTCAAGCCCCATATTTGTCAGCACAAACTCTATCTGCGACGGGAAAACATTGACCCCGCGTATTACCAGCATATCATCTGTACGTCCGTGCGGCTTTGCCATGCGCACAAGCGTGCGGCCGCATGCGCACTTTTCATGGTTTAGGGCGCATATGTCCCTTGTGCGGTAACGTATAAGCGGCAGCGCCTCTTTGCCTATGCAGGTGAACACCAGCTCGCCGTACTCGCCGTCCGGCAGGACTTCGCCCGTCTGGGGATTTATTATTTCAGGATAGAAATAATCTTCACATACATGCAGGCCGTTTTTCTCAGGGCATTCATATGATACTCCGGGTCCGGCAATTTCAGAAAGTCCATATATGTCATATGCGTTTATGTTAAGCAGCTTTTCTATATTTTCACGCATGCCCTCGCTCCACGCTTCGGCGCCAAAAATGCCGCCGCGCAGCGCAAGCTCTTTCGTATCTATTCCCATGTCCCTGCATGTCTCGCCTATATAAGCGGCGTATGACGGCGTGCAGCAGAGAAAGTTTGAGCCAAAATCCTTAAGTATCTGCACCTGACGCTGAGTATTGCCTGAGGAAACGGGTATTACCGCCGCGCCTAATTTTTCCGCCCCGTAATGGAGGCCTAAACCGCCGGTAAAAAGTCCATAGCCGTATGAAACATGCACAAAATCACTTGTCGTGCAGCCCGCCGCCGCTAAGGCGCGCGCCGCACCGTTGGCCCATACGTCTATGTCATGCCTTGTATAGCCGACCACCGTAGGGTTGCCGGTGGTGCCGGAGGAGGCGTGTATTCTTATAAGCTCCTCACGCGGTACGGCAAACAGGCCGTATGGATAATTGTCACGCAAGTCTGTCTTTGTCGTAAAGGGCAGGCGTTTTATGTCGTCTACCGTTTTTATATCTTCCGGCTTTATTCCGGCTTCATCAAGCTTTTTGCGGTAAAACGGAACCTTTTCATAGCACCTTTTAATCATTTCTTTAAGGCGCTGTGACTGAAGCGCGCGCAGCGATTCGCGGTCGGCGCACTCCACCTCCGGCTGGAAATACTGATTTTCCATATGCAACACTCCTTGGCTATGATTTTCATAGATATTTTAAGTCTACAGCCTGCCGCAGCAGACTGTCAGAAGTATTTTTAGCACGACTATATGCTGTATATTTACCGGCTTCTCTATGCGTATAACCTCTCTCCGCCGTATCAAAAAACATATCGTCTATATTAGATAATTACTGCGGCAAATCAGCTGAAAAAGGCAGGTAATTTTACGGCAGATGTAAATATATATATCAGCAAATATTAAATAATGACGCCGGACATTTGCATTCTAATCATCATGGATACACACCTTTTTCTAAATGAGCAAAATATCTATAGCGTATTTATTGACACACTTCTGCTTTTTTCAGAAAAGCAGAAGTACTTGCCGATATATTTACTTGTTATTCTAACATGCCGGCTTATTATCTGATTTATTGTGCATATCCTAACTCAAAGGCTTTTAAATTCATTTCCAAAAATTTCTGCGGGACGGTGTCCTTTACGGCGTCCAGCCAAATCTGCTTTGGTATGCCCATTGCTTTCGCCATTACGCCTATGAGCACGACATTAGTAGCCTTTGCAGTGCCCGCTTCAACCGCCAGAGGCAATGCGTCCACCGTTATTACGTTAGCACCCGCCGTCTTTATGTCGTCTATAATATTTTCCGGATATTTCGCCGCGCCGGTTATTACCGGCATTGGGTCAATTTCCTGTGTGTTTATTATAAGCTTGCCGTTCGGTTTGAGATATGGCAGCCAGCGCGCTGCCTCAAGCTTTTCAAATGCAAGGATTAAATCCGCCTCGCCCTTTTCTATAATAGGCGACGCCACCTTTTCACCGGCGCGGACATATGTAACAACAGAGCCGCCGCGCTGCGACATGCCATGCACCTCGCTCACCTTTACGTCATAGTCCATGGACATCATGACCTCGCCCAGCAAACGGCTGGCGAGCAGCGTGCCCTGGCCGCCGACGCCCACTATCATTATGTCAAAAGTATCTACCACTTTACAGGTTTTGTCCATTATTTGCCGCTCCTTTCACATATTGCGCCGAATTTGCACATCTGACTGCATACGCCGCAGCCAACGCACTGGGTAAAGTCTATTACCGCTTTGCGTCCCTTGCCTTCGCCCTTCATGCTTATCGCGGGGCAGCCAATTCTCATGCAGCTTGTGCAGCCTGTGCACTTTTCTTCATCTACCTTAAGAGGCGGATTGTGCTTTACCTGCTTGAGCAAAGCGCAGGGGCGGCGCGATATAAGCACCGACGGCTCGTTTACGGCCAATTCCTCTTTTATCGCCTGCTCCGCCGCCGATAAATCATATGGGTCAAACACCCGCACACGGTTTATGCCGCATGCCTTGCACAGCGCCGTCAAATCCACAGCCGCCGTTGGGTCGCCTTTTATCGTATATCCAGTAGTAGGGTTCTGCTGGTGACCCGTCATGCCGGTTATCGAATTGTCCAGCACTATTACCGTTGATACGCCCTTGTTATAGGCAATATCTATTATGCCGGTTATGCCGGAATGCGCGAACGTCGAATCGCCTATTACCGCTACCGATTTGGATGCAAACTCATCTCCGCGCACCTTATTTATGCCGTGCAGTGACGTAACCGACGCGCCCATGCAGGTGCTAACATCAATAGATTTAAGCGGGGCAAGCGCACCTAAGGTGTAACAGCCTATATC
>USGR01000164.1 GCA_900554165.1 uncultured Oscillospiraceae bacterium
TATGAATATTTTTCGACTCTCATGCTGCGCAGCTTCGCTTTTTAAGCTCTTGCCTATTCTTTTTTTGCTTATCGCTGACAAATAATTGCAAAAATTTCAGCCGCGGTTTACAGATAAAACTGTCCTGCCGCGGCTGTATTTTATATTCTGAAAATTTACTGCTGTTTAAGCGCCGAAATTATAACCTGAAGATTCTCGCGCATTATGGTCACGTAAGAATCTCTGCTCATTTCTCCTGTAACCAGCGGATTTAGCGTATAAATTTCTGCTCCGGTTTCACGCGATATCACCTGCGCTGTGGAGTCAGGATATTGCGGCTCGGTAAATATAACCTTTATGCCGCTAACCTTAACGTCCTCTATAATTTCTGCCAGCGTCGATGGGTCGGGGCTTACTCCCGGCTCTGTTTCTATTATTTCAGTGACTTCTATGCCGTAACCACTAAGCAGATAAATTATTCCCTCATGAAAAGAAATTACCTTTCCGCTTATACCGCCAAGAGCCGTTTTATATTCATTGTCAAGCTCGGTAAGCTCGTTTAAAAAGTCTTCTGTGTTCTTTTCATATATCTCTTTATTTTCCGGATTTCCCGCTACAAGTCCATCTCTGATATTCTCCGCCTGCTTTTTAGCATTTGAAATTGAAAGCCAAATATGAGAATTATATTCACTCCCATCGTGTCCGCCGGTCGACGGCAGCATTTCTATTCCCGCTGATGTGTCGAGCACATTAAGATTATCACTCGCTTCCATTGCTTTTTCCATAAAGCTTTCCATGCCGCCGCCGTTTATTATAAAGATATCGGCCTTGCCCAGTTTCATCATGTCCGCCGTCGTAAGCTGATAATCGTGCAGGCAGCCGGTTGACGGAGCCGCCATATTTTCTACCTTAACATTTTCCGCACCGTCGGCAATGCGCAGCGTAAGCGCATAAATCGGATTAAAGCTTGTTAGAATGTCGTACTCGCCGTTGTCTGCTTCGGTACTGCCGCAGGAAACAAGCGCCGTCATACACAGCGCCGCAAGAATAATAGATAAAAGCCTTTTCATATATTTGTCCTTTTCCTTTTAATAGCCATGCCGACAAAAGCAGCGGCGGCAAATTATGAGCAGCTGATTTATTAAACCGCTGTTCTAGTTGTGCCGGCAGTTATCCGGCGACCATACATCTATTGCAATTATACATGATATTGCAGTACTCAGCCAGCAAAATTACTGCCGGCCAATTGCTGCCGGTTTCGCCGGTCTTTTCTAATTGCTGTATTATTTCTCCAAAGGATCTCCGCTCATTCTGTACGATGCGGGCCGCACAGACAATTCTTTATGCAGATTATGCTTCGCATTGCAGCATAAAGCAAAAAGCGACGCGTACGCTGGGGCAATTAAATATATCAGCCCAATATTATATTTTCTACCAGTCTGCCCATCTCGGTACAGCCTACAGTTTTTATTCCGTCCTCAGCTATATCCGGCGTACGTGCTACATTGAGCACGTCGGCGACGGCCTTTTCAATATCGTCGGCCGCAGCCGGCTCGTCAAGAGAAAAGCGCAGCATCATCGCTGTAGACAAAATGGTCGCCAGCGGATTAGCTATATCTTTGCCGGCAATATCCGGCGCCGAGCCATGTATAGGCTCATAAAGTCCGCGTGCGTCGCCGTTGAGGCTGGCAGAAGCCAGCATACCTATTGAGCCGGCTATCTGCGACGCTTCATCAGAAAGTATGTCGCCGAACATATTGCTTGTGACAATTACATCAAACTGCTTTGGATTACGTACAAGCTGCATTGCAGCATTGTCTACATACATGTGCGTAAGCTCTACCTCAGGATATTCCTCTGCTACCTTTTTGACCACAGAGCGCCATAGCTTGGATGACTCAAGCACATTTTCCTTATCCACAGAGCACAGCCGCTTTGAGCGTTTCATGGCAAATTCAAAAGCCATGCGTGCTATTCTCTCAATCTCAGGCACAGAATAGCATTCGGTGTCAAACGCCGCCGGAGCGCCGTTTACTTCTCTTTGTCCCTTATCTCCAAAATATATTCCGCCGGTAAGTTCGCGGACAATAAGTATGTCAAGGCTGTCGCCGATTATTTCGTCCTTAATAGGAGAAGCAGATTTGAGGGGCGCAAATATTTTAGCCGGACGCAGGTTTGCAAAAAGGCCAAGCGCCTTGCGTATGCCGAGAAGTCCGCGTTCTGGGCGCAAATCAGACGGCAGATTATCCCATTTATATCCGCCGACCGCGCCGAGCAAAACCGCATCGGCAGCCTTACAGCTGTCTATAGTCTTCTGCGGAAGCGGCTCGCCCGCTTCATCCACCGCTGCGCCGCCTATGAGCGCATTCTCAAACTCTATATCTATATTGTGCTTTTTACTTACGGCTTCCATTACGCCGCGGGCGGCATTAACTATTTCAGGACCTATGCCGTCGCCCTTAAGCAATACTACCTTTTTTGCTGACATATTTATCTTCCCTTTCTCTGTGTAATCATTATTGTAATATGCTGCAATTACCTTTTAAGCAGCAAAATAATTTTGTCGTCTAATAAGCTTTTTGTTAATACCATAAGTCAAAATGGGTCTTTTTAATGACCAATTGCCGCAGCAGATTTCGCGGCCATTTTACAAACAGCGCTTTGCTTAGCTTTTCGAAAATATATGCTTCTATAACCAATCATACTAATATATTTGCCGCATGCTTTCTACATCCGCGCTAAAATTTATAGATATACCACAATCCGGCAGCAGGCTTTCATGCCCGGCTTTGCGCAAGTATGAAAGCCTGACGTCGCGCACACTGCTTTATATAGCAACGGCAGCGTCCAACAGATGGCAAAACGCCGCTATGCCCATATTCAGGCACAGGAAAACGGAGCCGTTCCGGCAAAAATAAAATTATGCATTTGCATCCAGCCGGTGTTCATCTGCGGCCGTTTAATCGGCGAATTATGCGCTCTGCACTGTGTATGCGCATTCGCATTCACAAGGATGAAGCATATAATTCGCCGAATTTGTGCCTATATCCTGACGAGAACAAATGGTGCCGTATGCAGCCGTTTAGCCCTTATCCTACCCCGTCTGCGCACCATTTCATATATATGGGTAAATGAAGAACATTTTAAAATCTTTAAAAGCTATTTGCTTTCTTTGCTCTTTAAGTCCCTGTTTATGGCGCATATTATTCCCTTAAGAGAGGCATGGTTTATATTGCTGGCAATACCCACGCCGAAAATCGATTTACCCTCTTTATTTTTCAGCTCAATATACGCCACCGCCTTTGAATCAGCGCCGGCAGATATTGCATGCTCGCTGTACGACATAAACTCATAATCGCTTATGCCAATACTCTTGAGCGCCGTAAAGAAAGCGTCTATAGGTCCATTTCCAACGCCGGATATTGTCTTTTCGCCGTCCGGCGTCAAAATTGTGCCGTCAAAGTGCACTTTTGAGCCGCTTTCGTCCGACTCCTCATGAACGCTTTTTTTGATGAGCTTATACTTTCCGGTAAAATTAATATATTCATCCTCAAATATTTTAAATACCTGACTTGCATCCAGCTCTGTGCCTGCCTCGTCACAGGCCTTTTTAATTATATCGCCAAACTCAACATGCATTTTTTTCGGCAAATCATAGCCCAGCGAGCGCATTACAAAGGCAGCACCGCCCTTGCCCGACT
>USGR01000165.1 GCA_900554165.1 uncultured Oscillospiraceae bacterium
TCTCAAAAAGGCCATGCTTAAGGCCATCGACTGCGAGCTAAGCAGCCGTCAGGCTTTCGTTTTAAAAAAATATTATTTCGACAATCTCTCGGTTACAGAAATATCAAATATGCTCGGTGTTAATAAGTCTACTGTTTCAAGGACATTAAAACGCTCGGTAGACATATTAAAAAAAGCACTGAAATATGCTGCTTATGCATTAAGCCTTATTGAGAAGGAGTAATATAAACTGGCAGGACAAGTTTTTTCTTGTCCTGCCAAAATTTTTTTATTTTTATTTTTATCAAAAATTCTAAATTTATATACTCGTAATTACTTATGATGCCGTATTTATTCTTTTTTTGGCACTGATGCACATATGGAATTAATAAAATAATTGCTTTAATTCATACAATTTAAACTGATTTTTAATGATATAAACATATATAATTTAATTGAATCATACGATGAACTATTAAGATATCTGGCAGAAATATAACTCAAAAATAGTTTTGCAGAAAACAAAACAGATTTCAATTTTAAATTTTGCTGCATAGATAATTAAAATTTTAGCCTTCGCTGAGTGTAAATTAGTATCGGAATCAGTATCTTTTTCGAGTTAATATATATTACCGGCATGGGTATTTAGTATAAAAATTAAATCATTTCCACTTGACACATATATACTTATTTCACTGTTTTTCGATTTTTTTCGATTGTTCAAAGCGACAAGCGCGTTTTAAACAGCATTCTGCGATAAAAGCTCCGTTATATTTAAATGCTATTATCAGATATCTGCGATGGATTCAATTATTTGCTTAATGTCAGCATTAATACAGATTGATTGCTTTTCAATGTCACGAGGGCAGATTGCTTCTCCATAATTTATGCAGGCGTAAACTGCGTTCGGATTTTCAGCTGTCATCTGCCAGAAGGGATACTTAATAATGATGGGGGTGTTCATTCCCACGCCCAGCTCTAAATAGAGGACAGGAGTATTCTCATGACGCCGAATAAAATCATCGTAACGTCCCGCCGCAGTATACCATCCATCATCCTGAACAAAGGTATTATCAGCTCGTAGGTTCATGGACATGGGCGCGCCGCACTGTGGGCAGCGGGGGACCAGTTCGGTGGGGATGTTCATTTTCAGAGCGGCGCCATTGGGTATCTCCAACCCTTCCTCCGCAAAGCGAAACCCCTGGGCTTCCACCATCTGGCGTACCGTCTCTTGGTTGTCGTAGGTCATTTGGTGACAAGGCTTGGAGCACTGCCACAGGCCGTAGTCCCCCTGGGTGTAAAACAGGCGTCGCTTGTCAAATCCGGCTTTTTGAAAGCAATGGTCTACATTGGTCGTCAGCACAAAATAATCTTTATCCTTTACCGACTCCAGCAGGTTTTGGTACACCGGCTTGGGCGGGTCGCAGTAGCGGTTGAGGAAAATAAACCGGCTCCAGTAGGCCCAATGCTCCTCCAATGTGGGAAATGGATAAAATCCCCCGGAATACATATCGTGGAAATCGTATTTTTCTTCGAAGTCAGAAAAATAACGGTGGAACTGCTCTCCGCCATAAGCAAATCCGGCGGATGCCGAAAGGCCCGCTCCGGCACCAATTAAAACAGTATCCGCCTGACTTAATGCTTCTTGCAACTCAATAACCTTTTGCGCTATTTCTCTTTCCGTTCTTAGCATCTGGATACCCCCAGGAGCTTTTGATAAATGTGCAAGTCCACATCCTTAAACACATTGAAAATGACTCGAATGTCCGGCTTCTGTGTATTCAAAAAGGATGTCACCGTTTGAACCGCAATCTCTGCGGCCTTTTCATTGGGAAAATGAAATTCCCCGGTGGAAATACAGCAAAAAGCAATGCTCCGGCAGTCGTTTTCCACAGCCAGTTCCAAGCAAGAACGGTAGCAGGAGGCCAGGGCCTCACAATCCTGTTCGCTGACCGGCCCATAGATAATCGGCCCCACAGTGTGCAGGATATATTTGCTGGGTAAATTGAAAGCAGGCGTGATCTTTGCTTGTCCCGTAGGTTCCTCGGAACCTTGTTTGCTCATAATATCATAGCAGTAGAGCCGCAATTGGATTCCGCTTCTCGTGCCAACGATGTTATCAATGCAGGAATGGAGAGGTTGGAAACAGCCCAACATTCTGCTGTTTGCGGCATTCACGATTGCGTCCACCTTTAAGGTGGTAATGTCCCCCTGCCACAATACCAGTCGAGAATCTCTGGGGATGGAGGGCAGCTTCGCACCATCCGTAATGCCGCGCTCGTCCCGCTCGTATTGCAGGTACTCGTCTTGTACTTGGAGAAAGTCATGGCTTATAGGCATAGGCATACGCACATTCATCAGACTGCGCAGCATATTTTTTTGCTCTTGCTCGTCTTCAGGTATTTTTATATCGGCATACTCAGGACGCTCTTTAAGAAGCTCCCGGATTAAATACAGCCGTCTTTTTGCCTGCGTCATCTATATTCCTCCAAAACAACATCCATAAGCTGGCAAGCTTATATGCAATTACCGCAATGCAAGCAGTGCTCTTTATGAATTGTAGCAGGTTAAAGTGAAATCAATGCAATTTTGCGAGCAAACCGCTTCGCAGGCTCTGCAGCCTGTACATGCTGCCGTAATTGTATAGCACATATTCCAGCCAATGCTTCTGCTTTTGTCGTTGCCAAATTCAAATAAGAAAGGCTCAAAGGGCTTTTTGGAAAGGTCCAAAGTGTTCGCCTTTCATTGTATATCTTAAATGCCGTAAGCGCTATTTGCGAGTTTTTAGTAAGATAAATTTCATTCATATACGGATTTTTTCAAACAGACTTTTAAGAGGACCGTTTCCAATCTCTTTTGCTTTACCGCGAACCGACACTGCTACACGCGACAAGGTGTCAGCTCCTTTGATGCCTGTCAGCGATATATATCCGCGGTTTTTAAGACGGCTGTAAAATTCTTTACCCTTAGCGGTGAGAAAATACAGACCATTTTCATCAGCATCCATAATATCAATGGCGCAGGTTACTGGAAGCCCGTTATTATCGGCTGTTGCTGCAACCACCGTATGAATACTATTTGCAATAAAGCTAAGATAATCCATCATTGCCTCCAAATTAAGACAGGGCCGTCCTATGTGACGGCCCCGCCGGAGTGTTGTTGAGCCTATTTTGAAAAGAAGAATCCCGCACTCATATCAAGATAGTTTTCACCGCTGTAATTTGGATACTGCTTTTGCACAGCTGCTTTAAATTCGTCTGCGTTGCTGCATTCGTTTGCAATGGCTTTCAAATTTTTAAGATATGCAATCTTCGTATCCGTATCTTTCAAATCCTCGGGAGTATAATGAGAAGTCAGAATCAAATCATACCCTTTTTTGATATAATTGTTCAGCTCTGCAATCATGGCGTCGGCATGAGCGGCGCCGGCGACGATGGAATGGCAGTCATGACCGAGCATGTGAGTGTAAACGGCGTTAATCTCAGGAATTTCTATATCAAAGGCTTCAGCGGTCTGCTTGATGATAAAATCGATTCCTCCTATTGTAATTTTACCCTCGACAATTGTATTTGTAATTTTATGAACAGAGCTGTCAAAGCTTTCTCCAAAAGCATTTGTAAAATTGTCGATTAGAGCCTTGCCTCCGCCGCTCTCCGAATATTTTGCAGCGTTCTCTGTAGCGTATTTCGGAATATCCGGCA
>USGR01000166.1 GCA_900554165.1 uncultured Oscillospiraceae bacterium
AAGAAACATTGATGAATAAGGTGTCCTTTGTATTTCAGAACAGCCGACTTATCAAGGCGTCAGTTTTAGACAACGTTCGGCTCGGACGGCCGGATGCAACCCGCGAAGAGGTTATGCAGGCGCTTAAAAAGGCGCAGTGCATGGATATAATTGAAAAGCTGCCGAATGGCATAGACACCGTAATAGGAGCTAAGGGAGTATATCTTTCTGGCGGCGAACAGCAGAGAATAGCCATAGCGCGGGTAATGCTTAAAAATTCTCCCATAATTATACTTGACGAAGCCACCGCCTTTGCCGATCCTGACAACGAGTACCGCGTGCAGAAAGCCTTTGCCGAACTCGCAAAGGGAAAGACGGTTATAATGATAGCGCACCGGCTGTCCACCATTGTCGGAGCGGATAAAATCTTCGTCATGCAAAACGGCAGAGTAGCCGAAAGCGGTACTCATCACGATCTGCTTAAAAACGGCGGACTGTACTGTAATATGTGGAATAACTATCAGCAGTCAATCAACTGGAAAGTTTCAAAGGAGGCATAGCAATGATAGAAAAATTACAGAAAAAATTTGCCCTTTCGAGACAGGGCGCAAAGGATCTTATAAAGGGATGCGTCTCCTGTGTATTCCAAAACATTGCCCTTATGCTTCCGGTTGGACTGCTGTATTATCTTGTAATCGACCTACTCGGCGGCGGAATACATGATGCAGGAGGCATTGCATTTTATGTTATTGGCTGCGTTATATGCGTGGGGCTTATTTTTCTTACAACGTGGTTTCAGTATAATGCGACATATTTTGCCACCTATACCGAAAGCGGCGTACGCAGAATATCGCTGGCGGAAAAGCTGCGCAAAATTCCTCTTTCTTTCTTCGGCAAAAAGGATTTGGCCGATCTTACAAGCACCATCATGGCCGACTGCACCTTTTTAGAGCAGAGTTTCTCCCACTTCATACCGGAGCTTATAGGCTCCATAATCTCCACAGCACTTATAGCCATCGGCTTGTTCGTGTTTGACTGGCGAATGGCGCTCGCCGCACTGTGGGTGCTGCCCGTATCCTTTGCTATAGTCGGATTTTCATCAAGGGTTCAGCAAAAGCTCAACAACCGGCAGATGGACGCAAAAATGACCTGCGCCGACGGTATTCAAGAGTGCATTGAAGCGGTACGCGACTTAAAATCCAACAACGCTGAGGAAAAATATCTAAAAGGACTTGACCAAAAGATTAAGGCGGTGGAAAAGCGAGCTATTATATCTGAGCTCGGCACGGCAGTATTTGTAGTATCGGCAACGCTTATATTAAAGCTTGGAATCGCCACTGTCGCGCTTGCCGGTTCTATTTTTCTTATTAACGGCTCTCTTGACATTATTACTTTCTTTATGTATCTGTTGGTAGTATCACGGCTTTACGATCCGCTGCAATCGGCCCTGCAGAATCTTGCCGCTGTAATCAGTACACGCACCAACATAAGCCGCATGAACGAAATACTTTATCATCCTGTACAGGATGGCAGCACTTCACTCACAAATAACGGATATGACATTGTTTTTGACCATGTCGGTTTTTCTTATAAAAGTGGTGAAGAGGTTCTTAAGGACGTGTCCCTTACGGCAAAGCAAGGAGAGGTAACGGCGCTGGTAGGTCCGTCCGGCGGAGGTAAAACCACCGTATCACGGCTTGCGGCAAGGTTTTGGGATGCCGACAATGGTACAATAACGGTTGGCGGCATGGATATTTCCAAAATAGATCCGGAAACGCTTTTATCTCTTTATTCCATTGTTTTTCAGGATGTGACGCTGTTTAATAATACTATTATGGAAAACATACGTATCGGCCGCAAAGATGCAAGCGATGGAGACGTACTGCGTGCCGCAAGCCTTGCAGGCTGCGACGAGTTCGCCGAAAAGCTCCCGGACGGCTGGAACACTATGATAGGTGAAAACGGCTGTACTCTTTCAGGCGGTGAGAGGCAGAGAATATCAATAGCGCGAGCGTTCCTCAAAAACGCCCCCATAATTCTGCTGGACGAGGCTACCGCTTCTCTGGATGTAGAAAACGAAACGCTTATACAGGAAGCTCTTTCCCGTCTAATCAAGGATAAAACGGTACTTGTTATAGCACATCGTATGCGCACTGTCGCCGGCGCAGATAAAATTATCGTACTTTCCGGCGGTACTGTTGCAGAGAGCGGAACGCCTGATGAGCTAAAAAGTTCCGGCGGAATATACAGTCATATGCTTGCTCTTCAAACAGAAAGCCAAAACTGGAAAATTTCTTAGTTTCTATTAAATTTATGAGTATATATCTCTCCATAAAATACAGCGAAAAATTCCCCTTCAATAGGGGAATTTTTCTTAAATTAAAAAACATCTCCATCGGCAAACCGATAATATATCATATCAATATGTATAAAATAATCTGATATCTTATTTTTGTTCCAATAGGCTCCGAATAAATTCATCTCACACAGCCTTTAAACGAGCATAATATTGAAGAACCTATTTGCAGCAACTTAATAAACAAATCTTTAACTTTCCCTTGTTCATGCCTGATGTTAATGTTTTTTCCATTTAAAAGCTGCCGCTTCATTTTTCACTAAATCTGCAGTCAAAGCCACCCGTAAAATAGACGATTTATTAAAGCAACAAATTATATATTATCGGCGCATTTTTCAAAGTGATTATAAATTTATTTTTCCCGCATTCAAAATGGCATACTTTGGGGACTATTTGCTATGTCCGCTTTTATAAACACCGTACGGAACTTGATTTTTCTCATTTTAAATATTGACGCCGATTTACAGATTTACCTACTCCTCATAATCTGGAGGCAGCAGCTTGAACGACATCTAATTATTTCCTAAAATCAGCGGCTTTCTTTGCCCTATTTGAAGCAACTTTTTAGAAGAACCTTCGGCCGTCAAAGGCCGATGATTTTACTGTACAAAAAACCGTCTGCCAAGTATGTCGGCAGACGGCACAGTGCCTTGTATTAATAAAATATATAATTATTTAAAATTACGCCAAAAATAGAATTTATCACGGCGATTACCAGCGCAACAATATTAAGCACCTGATATCCTCGCCCTTGCGCGCCTAAATTAATATCTTTAGACGCCATTACAAGTCCGGGAATTGAGCAACAGTATGTAACAAGCGGCAATAAAATCGCAAAAACAATTCCAATTATGCCAAGCACAAGCGGAGCCGTGCGCTTTCGCGGCGGGACATATCCCGGCACGTAATACTGCTGATATTGATATGGGTTTTGATATGGATTATATTGTCCTTGCTGCTGATATGGTGGCATGTCACCATATTGTCCATAATACTGCTGTCCCTGCTGTTGTGCATTATCACTCGGAAAAGCTGTGCCGCAGCTGTTGCAGAATACATCTCTGTCATCACACTGCGCGCCGCAATGGCCACATATTTTCATATCTATTCCCCATTTCAATTATATTTTAAAGTTTAACCGCCAAAATAAATATCTCACATTTTAAATTCATTATTTATTTTATTGTACCATTCATAATGTCCAAAATCAATAATTTAAATTGTTATCCGACATCGTCAATAAGCATTGTCTTTCCGTCTAACAGTAAAGCTAATACACCCAGCAATTTTTATAATGTATATATGCAGTATATTGT
>USGR01000167.1 GCA_900554165.1 uncultured Oscillospiraceae bacterium
GAAGAGTTTAACTCCATTAATGAAGGCATGACCTATGAAGAAGTTTGCGAAATAATCGGCGGCGAAGGAGAACAACTTGCAAATACCGATCTTGGTCTTGGAGACGAGTTTGTTACCGAGTCTTACCAGTGGGAATGCGAGGGCAGCATTGGTGCAAATGCCATCATTATGTTCCAGGGCGGGAAAGTTGTAACTAAGTCTCAAGCCGGTCTCGAATAATCTCCGTTAAGGCTGATGCTGTGAATTTTTTCTGATTTACTTAATAAATGAAAAAGTGCTGCAAAAGCTTTGAAATGATATTTTATGCTTCCCTGCCGCTTGTAAAAATCACAGACGCTTTTTATACATTATATTTGTTGACTTTTTCTTTCTAATATCCGGATTGTAAACTCTTTTGACGATATAACGTTTAAACGTCTGAATTATTCGTATAGCCAAAAATAAAAATTGCCCTTTTTAAAAGGGCAATTTTTTCTGTTCTCGACTATAGCTGTAAAATTTAAACTTTGTATTGAAATATGCGGCGGCAGCAAATATAATATATTTAGATATATAGGGTGATGGATGCTGTCTCTGCAAATATACGCTTACAGTTGCATTGCCTTAAAAAATAGGAGGAATACACAATGTTAGTATCTGCAAAAGAAATGCTTACCAAAGCAAAGAAAGGCCACTATGCCGTTGGTCAGTTCAACATCAATAACCTTGAGTGGACACGTGCTATACTTGAGACTTCTGAAGAACTCAAATCGCCGGTAATACTTGGCGTTTCCGAGGGCGCCGGCAAGTATATGTGCGGTTTTAAAACCGTAACGGCTATGGTAACAGAAATGGTTAAATCTCTTAACATAACCGTTCCGGTTGCGCTGCATCTTGACCACGGCACATATGAGGGCACAAAAGCCTGCATAGAAGCTGGGTTCTCTTCTGTTATGTTTGACGGTTCACACTATCCGATTGATGAGAATATAGCTAAGACCAAGGAATTTGTTGAAGTAACAAAAGCTAAGGGTATATCTCTTGAGGCTGAGGTAGGCTCTATAGGCGGCGAGGAAGACGGAGTTGTAGGCGCCGGCGAATGCGCTGACCCGAATGAGTGCAAAATGATAGCCGACTTAGGTGTTACTATGCTTGCCGCCGGCATCGGCAATATTCACGGCAAATATCCGGCCAACTGGAAAGGCCTTTCTTTTGAAACGCTTGATGCAATACAGAAGCTTACTGGAGATATGCCGTTGGTTCTCCATGGCGGCACGGGTATTCCTGACGATATGATTAAAAAGGCAATAAGCCTTGGCGTTTCAAAAATAAATGTTAACACAGAATGCCAGCTTGCCTTTGCAGCTGCTACAAGGAAATATATTGAAGAGGGCAAGGACCTTGAGGGCAAAGGCTATGACCCGAGAAAGTTGCTTAAGCCGGGATTTGAGTCTATTAAAGCCACCGTTAAGGAAAAGATGGAGCTCTTCGGTTCTGTCGGCAAGGCATAAATAAGCGCTGTAGCGCCTATTTATATGTAGGTATCATATTATCTATTTGAAATAGATGAAGCACTTTTATAGTGTAAATTTTTATCCGCGGTGACTTTTATCACCGCGGATTTTTGTAAAGACCAATTACTCTTCTATAAATTAAAAAATTAAAGCAAATAAGAATCTTTATATACAAAGATTAATTTTATATTAATTCCTTTGAAATTAAGTTAGAGATGGATGCAGCTTCTCTTGTGCGCAGCTGCAATTACTATTTTTATATTTTTGCTTACTCTTAAGCTATTTAGGCGACTGTTTATCTTGTCCTTTTATCAAACTACATTATATCAGGCACAATAATAAATCTCTTGCATTCGTATCTTATATATTTTAATTTTAAGCTTACTTTTCACAATATTATATTCTGACACATTAAGCGTCAAAAACAGCTTTCAGATAGTTATAATCGATGTGCTGCAAAATTCGACAAAAATAAGAGCCATAATAATATATTTTTATTACAAGGAGATTTTATAATGAAATCCTATAGAAAAGAGTTAAAATTTAATCTGCCGTCAAGACGCGGAATTGTAAACATAACCAAAGACGTACAAAAGGCGATAGATGAAAGCAAAATAACCGATGGTCTTGTTCTCGTAAATGCTATGAATATAACTGCCAGCGTATTTATCAACGATGACGAAACCGGTCTGCACAACGACTATGAAAAATGGCTGGAAAAGCTCGCGCCGGAGAAACCATATTCTCAATATCAGCATAATGGATATGAGGACAATGCCGACGCGCACCTAAAGCGCACAATAATGGGACGCGAGGTGGTATGCGCAATTACTGACGGACGTCTCGATTTCGGCACATGGGAGCAAATTTTCTATTTTGAATTTGATGGAATGCGCGTAAAACGAGTGCTCATCAAAATCATAGGAGAATAAAGATAATTTTTATAAAAGCATAAATTTTGTTCACCTATAAATCTTTTGTACTTAAAACAAGTATAAGAACAACATATGGGGAAATATAAAACTTAGAATATACTTATTATAAGATTTATGGGTGTGAGAAATGAAAAGCAAACATTTAGGACTGGTTATAGACCCAGAATTACATTATAAGCTGCATTATATATCAAAATATGAGGGCAGGTCTGCCAACAGTCAGATTTTGTTTCTTCTTAGAAGATATATTTCTGAGTTTGAATCCGTAAACGGCGCTATTGACTTATCTCCTCTTTATGATAATAAAAACAATAGCGATATTTAGTTTATTTGCAGCGAGCTTTTTATATGTAATTTTAATTAACGCTACAATTATCGGCCCGGCGTACCATTTAGGGATGTATAAAGCATACTTGTATAAATTAGTGAAAAATGGACTACAGTCGGGTGAAATTTTCATGCTTCAGAACATATAGGTATAATTATGTTTGTATTTCCTTGAACGGGTAGATTTAAAAATGTACGATTTTATTCCTTACATTATAATTCTTGCATGTTTGTATTTAAAGCGGTGTTTTTCACAATTAACCATTTTTGTATATATAGAAGCCGCTAACGATTGTTGTCATTTGCAATGTATATAAATTAGTTGTGTTTTTATAAACTAATGCGTGTCTTGCAATAAATTTTGATGAAAAGATTAATACTTAAGTGAATAGCAAAAGCCGGTACGGACAAATTTTCCATACCGGCTTTATTAATATCGTCATTTTAGGCCGAAAGATAATTAGGCATATTAAATGGAAGTTTAATTAACATTAAGTGAAACAAAATAAATAGCAGCATTTTAACAGCTCCAATAAAGCTTACGGCAAATAGTAAAATATATAGCTGCTTAATATACAAATTGACGGTATTGAGAGATATGACACTGTTAATATATAAATTTCTTGAGCTTTTGAAATTATAAATGTAAATACGCTTTAACCTTTGTTAAGCCGATATATTTCTATAAGTCCGTCGAGAGCCAAATATTCGTCATATGTGATTTTTCGCCGGCAATAGGGGAGAATAAATTTTGAAATCCCGCCGGTGGCTATGCAGGCGGCGGATGCTCCCAATTCAAGTTCTATACGCTCACAAAAGCCGTCAATGGCTCCGGCCGCGCCAAATACCGCGCCGCTTATCATG
>USGR01000168.1 GCA_900554165.1 uncultured Oscillospiraceae bacterium
CTCCTCATCGCCGGTATTGTCACACAGCTCATGCGCCTGACGGTTGGACACCTCGCTCGATTTTTCCCTTACAGGACGGTAAATAAATCCCGCCTGACAGAAGCGGCAGCCGCGAATACATCCCCTGAATATTTCCTGTACGGCGCGGTCGTGTACCGTTTCAACAAAAGGCACTACAAAATTTTCCGGATAATAACAGCTGTCCAAATCCTTTATAATACGCTTGCGCACGCGCGCCGGGGCGCCGGAATGCGGCGTATATGATTTTATTGTGCCGTTTTCGTTATACTCAACCTCATAAAACGACGGTACATATATTCCCTCAATTTGTGCCGCTTTCTTTAAAAATTCCTGCTTTGTATCTCCATTTTTCTTGCAGTCTATATACAGCTTTGAAAGCTCGATGTTCACCTCCTCGCCCTCGCCCTGTATAAATATATCTATAAAGTCGGACAGCGGCTCCGGATTGCATACGCAAGGGCCGCCCGCGATTACGATATTTTTAAGCGTGTGCCTATTTTTCGCATAAAGCTCTATACCGCCTAACTCCAGCATATTGAGCACATTTGTATAGCTGAGCTCGTACTGCAAAGTAAAGCCTATCATGTCAAATTCATCAAGGGTGTCGCGGCTTTCGAGTCCATACAGCTTTATACCATGCTCCAGCATTTGCTCCTGCATGTCCGGCCATGGATTAAAAACACGCTCGCACCATATATTCTCTTCATTGTTATAAAGACCGTATAATATTTTCATGCCTAAATGCGACATGCCGATATCATATACATCGGGAAAGCAGAAAGCAAATCTCATATCGACATCCCTCTTGCTCTTTACTACGCTTCCCTGCTCGCCACCGGTATATCTGCCAGGCTTTTGTACCTTCAGCAGAATCTCTTCAAGCTTTTCAGATATATTCATCGTCTCGCCCCGTTTTTTTCTTCTTATTATTACAGATTATAACATAAACCTACCGATAGAAAAAGAAAAATATAAGCATAAATTTAAAAGTCCTCCGCCTACTGTTTTTCAGCGAAGGACTAACTTCAAACTTCTTGATTTTTCAAATTAAACATATCTATGCTTAACTGCGGACTTTGCTGCATTAGCTCGCCTTTTATGATTTTATGCATATCTGTATTCCTCCACCAGCTCTCTTTTGAAGTGGTTTTTATGTTATGTTAACTTGATTTTGATAATACGGCTAATTGTAGCAAAAATTTTTCAAAATGCAGGAGGGACGATAAATATTACGGCTGCACCTATTTATCAGCAGTACAAGAGCGATGTAAAATTTGCTTTGACGGCAGTTCGGTCGGCAGGCGAAGCTGGACTTAAATGTATCTGTCTTTTCATTTTGTAATTGTTTAAACAAATTTGCAGCACGCAAAGATTTATTTTCGCAGCTTCAAAAGCATTAATATCAGCATATACAGTCCGGTTATAAGCACGGTGAGGTTATTATATCCGTATAAAAGCATCACCGCGCCGACTGTAATAAGTATGGCGATAAAAATGCACGACACTGCAAGACTTATCCTTTTTGCACTCTCTGAGGATAATTTTATAGACAAAACATACTCTAATATTTTCCCGCCGTCGAGCTCAGATATCGGCAGCATGTTAAAGGCAGTCAGCGCCATGTTAGATGTACAAAACCAGAGAAACATCTCATTTTTATCTGCAAAAAAATACATAGCAGCGCTTATTGCCGCAGTTATAGCGCCGGCAAGCGGCCCTGCTGCAAGTATTGCGATTTCTTTTTTATATGACAGCGCGCCCTTAGGCTTTATAATATGCAGAACCGCCGGCTTAAGCTCTATTCGCCGCGGCATAGCGCTAAGCAGCTTCATAGCCGCTATATGTCCAAGCTCATGTATTATTACCGCCAATGCCGTGATGGACATCATACCCGTTTTATCTGTTAAAAAAAGCAGCGCTATGAAAGCGGTAAACGGCACGCTTATGTATATTTCACAGCCGAAAAGTTCAAATGTCAAATGCTCTGCTCTCCGACAAGCCACATGGGATTTATGCGCGTTCCGTTTATTCTTACCTCAAAATGGCAGTGCGCTCCCGTTGATACTCCCGTGCTGCCCACCTTTGCTATTGCCTGGCCCTTTTCTACTGTATCGCCTACGTTTAGCAGCGTTTCACTGCAGTGTGCGTACATTGTTTCAAGCCCCTCTCCGTGGGACAGCATTATATATATGCCATACGACGAGCTTTCACCCGTCTTGCTGACCGTGCCGGACATTGCTGCCCCTATATCTGAACCGTATGGAGCGGCAATATCTACGCCATAATGCATTGCCAGCTTGCCGCTTATAGGATGTATACGATATCCATACTCATCGCTTATACGTCCGCTTAGCGGCATCTGCATACTGTTAATGTCCGCTGATTTTGCGTTCATCATGCTTTTGTATTCATTTACATCCATTGTGTATTTTCCGGTTTCTTCCTCTTCAGAACTTGTACCCTGCGAGCTTTCTCCCGAAGCATCCGGTAAAGAGGAGGCAGCATCATTTGCCGCCGGATCCTGCGCTTCAGACGACTGCGGCTGCTGTGATTCAGCGCCGCCTGATGCGCTGCTTGTATTATCCGTGCCGGAGTCAAATACTCCAGTAACCGTCTGCATAACTTCTTCGACGCTTGTATAATCGTTGAACATTGAGATATATTTATCTCTTGTGAGCCTGTATATATCACCGCCTATAAATTTTATTATAAAGGCGGCTAATAAAGCTATAATACATATTATCAGCTGGGTTTTTATAAGTATTAAAATGCCTGCTCTTTTTTCTTTCTTTTTTTTAGGCGTTATAGGCAGTATTTCATCTTCCTCAAAAGAATTGTATTCGTTTTCTTCCATCTTGGCTCCTTTCTCCCTTAACAGGTACCTTCGATTTCGACTTTAGTTATATTTATGCTTTGTTGTCCAAAAAAATGTCTATTTTGCTCTCTCTTTTAATATTATCTATTGAATAAATATTAAAAATGTAGTAAGATAAAGATGTATAGATACATTTAAAGTCAGAAAAGATTCAGCAAAATTGGAGATAATATTATGCATGACCAAACCATGACTTTTTCACTTGGAAGCGACCATGAAAAGGAAATGAAGCAAATCCTTACGGCAGTTTATGATGCTCTTAAAGAAAAAGGCTATAATCCTATTAATCAGATTGTCGGCTATATTCTTTCTGAAGACCCGACATATATAACCACGCACAATAGCGCCAGAAATTTAATTAGGAGAATTGACCGCGACGAGTTGCTTCAGGCACTTGTTAAAAATTATCTTATAGGGTAGTTTTGCACATAACAAGCCTTTACGGGTGCAAATCGCTGCTGCTGTAATATGGATAAATTTAGCTTTTTTATACCATATAAACTTAGCACGCAGACATGAACAGGAAAATATCTGCTGTAATTTTGACGTTATGTGTGAGATTACAAGATAATCAGCGCTGCTTTTTACAATATACTGTTATAATTCAACGTTAGTTTTTGCATAAAGCTCTAATTATCGTTATTTTAATTTTTATTTTATTTTTCTGAAAGGTGTGTAGAAATGTCAGAAGAAAAAAACAAATTTCTTACTTATAA
>USGR01000169.1 GCA_900554165.1 uncultured Oscillospiraceae bacterium
GGTATAGCCGAAGGCCTTGTAAAGCTTGTCGCGCTGCTGCTGCGAATGAGTTTCAACTTTTTTGTTGGGTGCTTTAAGAGATGCGAGCGTGACAACGTTTTGGTCGAGCCATTCACCGTACGGCTGACGGCCGGCGTAATATGCCTTTAGCTCATCATCCGGTATAATTTTGCCTTTGGTTGTATCTATAACCAGCATTTTGCCTGGCTGAAGGCGGGACTTCTTGACAATTTTCTCCGGCGGAATATCTAATACTCCAACCTCGGAAGCAAGTATGACGGTGTCGTCGTCCATTATATAGTATCTTGAGGGACGCAGGCCGTTGCGGTCAAGCGTCGCACCAACTATATCGCCGTCCGAGAAAAGTATTGAAGCAGGGCCGTCCCACGGCTCCATCATGGTAGAATAATAGCGGTAAAAGTCGCGCTTTTCACGGCTTATATTTTCCTCGCTGCTCCATGGCTCCGGAATAGTAATCATCATGGCGAGCGGCAAATCCATGCCGTTCATGACCATAAATTCAATGGCGTTGTCAAGTATGGCTGAGTCAGAACCGTTTTCCTCCACTACCGGCAGTATTTTGTCCATATCGTCCTGCAAAAAGGCGGACGACATGGTTTCCTCTCTGGCCAGCATTCTGTCTACATTGCCGCGTATTGTGTTAATCTCGCCATTGTGCAGCAGAAATCTGTTCGGATGCGCCCTCTCCCAGCTGGGGTTGGTGTTTGTAGAAAAGCGGGAATGTACTAGCGCCATTGCCGATACGCAGCGTTTATCCTGCAAATCGGGATAAAATTTGCGCAGCTGGCTTACCAAAAACATCCCCTTATAAACAATCGTCCTGCTGGAGAGAGAAGCGACATATGTATTATTGTCGCTCTGCTCAAATGTGCGGCGCACGACATAAAGCCTGCGGTCAAAATCTATGCCGCACTTTACATTTTTAGGCTTTTTAATAAAGCACTGATATATTTTCGGCATGCAGTCGAGCGCCTTTTTTCCCAAGATCTTTGAGTTTACCGGCACCTCCCGCCAAAAGCCGAACTCAAGCCCTTCCTTCTGGGCGATAATTTCAAACATTTTCTGCGCTTGTGTGCGCAGCAGCTTATCCTGCGGAAAGAAAAACATGCCTACGCCGTATTCACGCTCTTTGCCGAGCAGAAAGCCTTTTTCCTGCGCTATGCTCTCGAAAAGCGCATGCGGTATTTGAAGCATTATTCCAACGCCGTCGCCGACCTCACCGGTGGCGTCCTTTCCGGCGCGGTGCTCAAGCTTTTCTACTATTTTAAGGGCATTGTCGACAACAGCATGGCTTTTTACTCCCTTGACGCTGACGACTGCGCCTATACCGCAGGCGTCATGCTCAAAGGACTTCTGGTACAGTCCCTTTTGTCCCTTATCCATTAAGATTCCCCCGTTTATCCTGTTTATAATTAATATTTCTGCAATTATTTACATGTATAACTTCTGGCGATATACTGCCGGAGGTTATACCGAAAAAACAAGTACGGCCAAGCCCGCCGTTTATATGCATCTGTATGCGCAGCGCCGTGTGAAAACGGGCCGCGCATACAAAGCGTAAAGTAAGTCTGAATTTATTTTGCCTGCTGTAAAGCTGGAGCTTTGCTATATAACTTTACAGCACATGCTCAACTCCGAGAGCAGTAAATACACAATCAAATCATATTTAGCTTAGAACATGCCGAATTAAAAGCTCCGGCAATATATCGATAAAATTGTTTAAGCTCAGCTGCTATGCATAATCCGACGTCGCTTAACCCGACATCAGCGTACGCCGAAGAGCAAATCGCCGTAGTTGGGGTACGGATATGCTTTTCTGTCGGTGATGCTTTCTATTTCGTCGGCGGCTATTCTAAGTTCGTTCATGGCGCTGAAAACCTTAGTCTGATAATATTTTGCCTCCTCAAGCTCGTCGCAGTCCATATGCACGAGCTTCATAAGAGTTTCCTCAAGCGCCTTTGTTTTCTGATACATTCTGCCGCACAGCTCGGATATTTTGCTTATTCTTTCTTCTTCAAATGTGCAGTCGGCGCTGGGAACGGCGTTCTTTTTAGCTATCAGCGCGTCGCTGAGCTGCTTTGTATAATCGGAATATGCCGGCAGCAAATCCTTGTTCGCCATATCCAGCATGGTCATGGCTTCAATGTGCAGCGTTTTGCTGTAATTGTCGAGAAGAATTTCATATCTTGCAAGTATTTCCGTTTCAGTAAATACTTTATGAGACTCAAATAGCTTTATATTCTTTTTGCTTTTAAAATACGGCAGGCAGTCGGGCGTTGTTTTAAGATTAAGCAGCCCGCGCTTTTCGGCCTCTGTAACCCACATGTCGTCGTAGCCGTTGCCGTTGAAGATTATGCGCTTGTGCTCTTTTATTGTATTTTGTATAAGGTCATGCAGGGCGGAACTGAAATCATCGGTGCTTTCCAGTACATCTGCAAACTGGCGCAGGCTTTCGGCAACCACAGTATTAAGCACAATATTAGCACCGGATATTGAGTCGTTAGAACCAAGCATGCGGAACTCGAATTTATTGCCGGTAAATGCAAATGGAGAGGTGCGGTTTCTGTCGGTCACATCTTTTGGGAAGCGCGCCAGTGTGTGTACGCCGACTTTCCAGATTTCCTTTTCCTTGCTGCCGTACTGCTCGCCCTTTTCAATGGCGTCGAGTATTTCCGTCAGCTCTGTGCATAAGAAAATAGATATAATAGCGGGCGGCGCTTCGTTTGCTCCAAGACGGTGGTCGTTGCCGGCGGAGGCAACCGACAGCCTTAATAAATCCTGATATTCGTCAACCGCCTTTATAACGGCGCACAAGAATAAAAGGAAGCGCGCGTTTTCATACGGCGTGTCGCCCGGATCCAAAAGATTTTCTCCGGTATTAGTGGATATAGACCAGTTGTTGTGCTTGCCGCTTCCATTAACGCCGGCAAACGGCTTCTCGTGCAGCAGGCAGACGAGTCCGTGACGCTTGGCTATGCGCTGCATAAGCTCCATAGTCAGCTGATTGTGGTCGGCTGCAATATTGGTTGTAGTAAAAATCGGCGCAAGTTCGTGCTGCGCAGGAGCCACCTCATTGTGCTCCGTCTTAGCCAGCACGCCGAGCTTCCACAGTTCGCTGTTCAGGTCGGCCATAAATTCCGCTACCTTGGTCTTTATTGTGCCGAAATAGTGGTCTGAAAGCTCCTGTCCCTTAGGCGGCTTTGCGCCGAACAGGGTACGGCCGGAATAAACTAAGTCGGGGCGCTTGTCAAACATCTCGCGGCTTACAAGGAAATACTCTTGTTCCGGGCCGACGGTTGTTTTAACTGTTTTAACCGCCTCGTCGCCCATGGCTTTAAGTACGCGCAGCGCCTGACGGTTAATCGCCTCCATTGAGCGAAGCAGCGGGGTTTTCTTATCCAGCGCCTCGCCGCCGTATGAGCAAAATGCCGTCGGAATGCAGAGGGTTCTCTCTTTAATAAACGCATAAGAGGTTGGGTCCCAAGCGGTGTAGCCTCTCGCCTCAAAGGTCGCCCTAAGTCCGCCGGAGGGGAAAGAAGAAGCGTCCGGTTCGCCGCGTATCAGCTCTTTGCCGGAAAATTCCATAA
>USGR01000170.1 GCA_900554165.1 uncultured Oscillospiraceae bacterium
GTTTGATATGGCGTGACCGCCGGCATACATAACTATAAACTTGCCGTCTGCCCGCAGCTTGTCAATAAGCGCTTTGTCCTCCGGCGGCGCCGGTTCGGAGGTGTCCTCAGCAAGTATTCCGTTTGGTACGGCACGGAATTTTGCGTCGTTTACTCCCCTCTCGCGCAGATATATGTCGGCCGCCGGCAGTATTGATATGACCCTGAAGCTGTCTTTGAGCGCTTTGTCCGTCGCATGCTGCATAAATTTCATCGCCGGATTTTTATCGGTTATATTTCCCATTTCATAAAGCGTCTGCGGCCATATGTCGTGTATTTCAAAATACAGTCTCGCCCCGGCGTGCTTTGCTATCTTTTCAGCTGGATATATATCGAACGGATAAGTCGACGACGCAATAACCACATCCGGCTTAAGCTCCTCCGCTAATTTCTTTGCATGGCTGCTTAGCTGTCTTACAAACGAGAACATATTGCGCACCCTGCCAAGATTATTGCCGTGATATCTATTCGTCTTTATCCAAAGATAGTTTACCCCGTCTATATTTTCAGTTGTAAAGCTCTTTTCTATAACCGGATTTTTCTTGCGAAGATGTGAAAAATCCGCCGCTATCATCGTTACATTATGTCCTGCCTTAGCCCACTCTACCGACATAAAATACGGCCTGAACTCCATGCCGTGATATACCGACCCAGCGTAATGATTTATATATACTATATTCAAAGCTGTTCCCCCGCTAAAACATATTTTTAAATTTATGTTAACTAAATATATCTCTCTTTTTATAATTAATATTGACATTTTTTAGCTGCATTAAGCTTATACATATTTATGTTATGTCAACTCAACTCATCCCATTCAAGTCCAATTCAAGCCGGAAAAGCAATTCGCCCGCTCTTCAAACGGCATAGCGCATAAATCAGGCAGAAGCGCGGCAGCTTATCGCGTCTATATATTATTTATAAAAGCAAAAAGCCCTGCACCCAGAAGTCAGGGCCGTTTAAACCGATTTTATAATCTGTGTATATTTTCCCCTTTAATACCGGCCATTAAATTGCGAGTATCAAAAATTAATTTCGCATTATCGGCAATGAATTTTGCATCATATGCGCTGTGGTTGGTCGCTACAACTACTATGTCCGCCGCACTCAGCGCAGCTTTATCCAGCTCTGCCGATTTAAGGCATCTTCCTGCACATGTTATCTGCGGGATAAATGGGTCGTTATACGAAAAATCACAGCCGTTTTCTATAAACAGCTCTGCCATCTGCACTGCCGGCGATTCGCGCACATCGTTTATGTCCGGCTTATACGCCATGCCGAGCATCAGCACCTTTGAGCCCTTAAGCGGCTTGCTTGCTGTGTTTAATATATCTCCCACCCGCGAAACGCAATACTGCGGCATGCCGCTGTTTATCTCACACGCCGCCTCTATCATGCTGGTGGAGCATTTATACTCTTTCGCCTTGTATGTCAAATACATTGGGTCGACGGGTATGCAGTGCCCACCCGGCCCCGGTCCGGGATAAAACGCCATAAACCCATACGGCTTTGTCTTTGCGGCGTCTATTACCTCCCATATTGGTATATCCATCTTCTCACATATTTTGGCAAATTCGTTCACCAGCGCAATGTTTACAAATCTAAATGAATTTTCAAGTATCTTCTCAAGCTCTGCCACTTTGGGGCTGGACACCGGATGTATCGCGCCCTCGAGCGCCGTGCCGTAATAAAGCGCCGCCAGCTCGGTGCAAACCTGAGTAACGCCGCCTACAACCTTGGGAGTATTGCGGGTATTATACTTTTTATTGCCCGGGTCAACGCGCTCGGCCGAAAATGCCAGGAAGATATCCTTGCCTATCTCAAAGCCGCGATTTTCCAGCAGCGGCTGTATAATTTCCTCCGTCGTGCCGGGATATGTAGTGCTTTCCAACACCACAAGCGTGCCCGCCGTAACGTTCTCCGCCACTTCTTCCGCTGCGCTGCGCACATATGAAATGTCCGGCTGATAGTGATTGTCTATTGGAGTAGGCACACATATCGCTATAACATCGCAGTCCGCCAGCTTTGTAAAATCAGACGACGCCGACAATGCCGCCTTGTCTCTAAGCTCTTTTACCGTTTCACTGCTTACGTCAAGAATATGGCTTTTCCCAGAATTTATTGTGTCAACTACCTTTTCGTTTAAATCAAAGCCGATAGATTTAAATCCTGATAATGCATTATTTACAAGCAGCGGCAGGCCAACATAGCCCATGCCTATTACTCCAACCACTGCCGATTTATCCTCTAATTTGCTGCGAAGTGCTTTACTGTGCATCTGCCTGTTCCCCTCTGTCTTTAATTGCATCTGATTTTTCCATGTCTTTTTTGTCATCTGTGTTTTCTATATGCCCGTTAATATCAGATATCTCCGCATCGTCATGCTTAAATGTGGGCACAAGCTTGCGCACCGCATTAAACATTGTGCTTATATTCTCACTGTCAAGCGTTGACTGCAAAGCCTTAATGTCTATTGCTAAATCCGACTGGTCGTAATCCAGCGGTTTCATCACAAATATCTTGGCGTTGTTTGTCTTTGTAACATTCTCATCCTTAAGACTTATTTCCTCAAACAATTTCTCTCCCGGACGCAAGCCGGTAAACTCAATTTTAATATCCACATTAGGCTGCAGCCCCGACAGCTTTATAAGGTCGCAGGCAAGGTCGTATATTTTTACCGGCTCACCCATATCAAGCACAAAAATTTCGCCGCCGTTTGCCATAGCGCCCGCTTCAAGCACCAACTGAACCGCTTCCGGTATCGTCATAAAGTAGCGCCGCATATCCGGATGCGTTACCGTAACAGGTCCGCCATGCTCAATCTGCTTTTGAAATGTCGGTACGACACTGCCGTTTGAGCCTAAAACATTGCCAAACCTTACCGCTGCAAAATCAGTATCAGATAAGCCGTTGAGCATTTGTATTGTCATTTCAGCAATTCGTTTTGACGCGCCCATTATATTTGTTGGATTTACTGCCTTATCGGTGGAAATCAGTATCATTTTTTCAACACCGTGCATTATGGCGGCATTAGCAACATTTAATGTACCAAATACATTATTTTTAATCGCCTCTCGCGGATTAATTTCCATCATAGGTACATGTTTATGCGCCGCCGCATGAAAAATTATCTGCGGTTTAGTTTCCTCAAACACTTCTTTAAGCCGCTTTGTATCCCTGACAGAGCCGAGCTTGAGGCAATACTGCCCTGCATATTTCTCCCTAAGCTCTGCGTCTATATAAAATAGTCCGTTTTCATTAAAGTCGTATATAATCAGCTTTGAGCAGCCAAAAGACAGCACCTGCCGGCATATTTCAGAGCCTATTGAGCCGACGCCGCCGGTTACCATTACAACCTTGCCGCATATGAACTCCTTAACCGTCTGCATGTTGAGATGTACGCTGTCGCGCCTTAAAAGCTCTTCAAGATTTATATTTGTAACCACAGCCGTGTTAAGGTCAACGTCCGCAATATTGCCAAAACGCCGCACCGGACATTTCATCTGTCGGCAGACCTCCAGCACATATTCCAGCG
>USGR01000171.1 GCA_900554165.1 uncultured Oscillospiraceae bacterium
CATTTATCGATAGTTTTGTATCGATAAATGTATATCGATATGCGATTATTATATTTACATATTGCGATTAATTTGATAAAATCTAAGCAGACCAAAAATGTTTAAAACAATTTAAAATTTGAGCAATGGAGGAATTAAGTATGGCGAGATTTACTTTACCGAGAGACTTGTATCACGGAAAAGGCGCGTTAGAGCAGCTTAAGTCACTTGAAGGCAAAAAGGCTATGATATGTGTCGGCGGCAGCTCAATGCAGAAGTTTGGTTTTCTTGACAGGGCAGAGCAGTACCTTAAAGAGGCCGGAATGGAAGTAGAAGTATTTAGCGGAATTGAGTCGGATCCTTCAGTGGAGACGGTTATGAAAGGCGCTGAGGCCATGCTCAAGTTCCAGCCTGACTGGATAGTAGCTATGGGCGGCGGCTCTCCTATAGACGCTGCAAAAGCAATGTGGATAAAGTATGAGTATCCTGATATTACATTTGAGGAGATGTGCAAGGTATTCGGTATACCAAAGCTTCGTAGGAAGGCGCATTTCTGTGCTATTCCTTCGACATCAGGCACGGCTACAGAAGTAACGGCATTCTCAATAATCACTGATTATAATAAGGGTATAAAATATCCTATAGCTGACTTTGAAATTACACCGGACGTTGCTATAGTTGATCCTGATTTGGCAGAAACAATGCCTAAAAAGCTTGTTGCGCATACAGGTATGGACGCCATTACACACGCTATTGAGGCTTATGTTTCAACTGCAAACTGCAATTACACAGACCCGCTTGCAATATTTGCAATAAGAATGATACAGAGCGACCTTGTAGATTCCTACAATGGCGATATGTCTAAGAGAGCTGCTATGCACGACGCTCAGTGCCTTGCAGGTATGGCGTTCTCCAACGCTCTGCTTGGTATAGTTCACTCTATGGCGCATAAGACGGGCGCTGCCTTTGCTGATTACGGCGCACATATAATTCACGGCGCTGCTAACGCTATGTATCTGCCGAAAGTTATTGCCTTTAACGCTAAGGACGAAACAGCAGCGAAGCGCTATGCTACAATAGCTGATGAAATGAAGCTCGGCGGCAACAGCGTTGAAGAAAAAATCAGACTGCTTATAAATTATCTGCGCGGCATGAACGATAAGCTTAACATACCGCACTGTATAAAGAATTACGGCGCTGACAGCTATCCGACAGAGAACGGCTTTGTGCCTGAGAATGTCTTCCTTGAGAGACTGCCGGAAATAGCCAAGAACGCTATAGGCGACGCCTGCACGGGCTCCAACCCGCGTCAGCCGAGCCAGGCCGAAATGGAAAAGCTGCTTAAGTGCTGCTACTACGACGATGAGGTTGACTTCTAAGCTTGAGATATACATAGCGGCTGCCGCGTAATAATTTTGCGGCAGCCGCTTTAGTGCGTTATATAGACGCTTTTTATACTAAAAAGGGAGATATTATAATGTATAAAATACTTGAAAAGAGAGAGCTTAATCCTACTGTAACGCTTATGGTGGTAGATGCTCCGCTGGTAGCAAAAAAGGGTGAACCGGGGCAATTTATCATACTGCGCGTTGACGAGGATGGCGAGCGCATCCCCCTCACTATTGCCGATTATGACAGGGAAAAGGGTACGGTAACGATAATTTTCCAAGTAGTCGGCGCTACGACAGAAAAGCTTAATCATTTAAACGAAGGCGATTATATTCACGATTTTGTCGGTCCTCTCGGCCGCGCCACAGAGACTGATGGACTTAAAAAAGTTGCCGTCGTAGGCGGCGGCGTTGGATGCGCCATCGCATTCCCGGTTACGAAAAAGCTGCATGAGCAGGGCTGCGAGGTCCATGCCATAGCCGGCTTTAGAAGCAAGGATTTGGTAATTTTAGAGGATGAGTTTGAGAAAAACAGCACAAAATTCATCAGAATGAGCGACGACGGAACATGGGGCGACAAGGGCCTTGTCACCGACGCGCTGCGCAAGCTTATAGAAAGCGGCGAGACATACGACGAGGTCATAACCATAGGTCCGCTGATAATGATGAAGTTTGTATGCGCCCTTACTAAAGAGTACGGCATAAAGACGGTAGCCAGCATGAATCCGATAATGGTCGACGGCACGGGAATGTGCGGCGGATGTCGTCTTACAGTGGGCGGCGAGACTAAGTTTGCATGCGTCGACGGTCCTGAGTTTGACGGACATGAAATAGATTTTGACGAGGCTATAGCGCGCAGCGCGACTTACAAGGATTTTGAGCGTCATGCATATGAAGAAACCTGTAATCTTTTTAAAGCGGAGGTAAAGTAAGATGCCTAATATGTCTTTAAAGAAAAATGAAATGCCCTCACAGAGCCCTGAAGTAAGGCGCAGCAATTTTGAAGAGGTTGCGCTGGGCTATACGGAGGAGCAGGCGATAGATGAGGCTCAGCGCTGCCTCCACTGTAAGCATAAGCCGTGCGTAAGCGGCTGCCCTGTGCATATTGATATTCCGGCCTTTATAAAGGAAGTAGCAGAGGGCAATTTTGAAAAAGCGTATGAGATAATATCCGAGTCAAGTTCGCTGCCGGCTGTTTGCGGCAGAGTATGTCCGCAGGAGACGCAGTGCGAGCAGAAATGCGTCCGCGGCATAAAAGGCGAGCCGGTAGCGATAGGCCGTCTTGAGCGCTTTGTAGCCGATTATCATAACGCTCACAGCACTGAAAAGGCTAAGACTCCGGCTAAAAACGGTCACAGAGTGGCAGTTATAGGTTCGGGTCCTGCGGGACTCACATGTGCCGGCGACCTTGCCAAGAAGGGCTATGATGTAACGGTGTTTGAGGCGCTGCACTTAGCCGGCGGTGTGCTGGTATACGGCATACCGGAGTTCCGTCTGCCGAAGTCTATTGTTCAAAAGGAAATTGATACGCTTAAGGAAATAGGCGTTAAAATCGAAACCAATGTCGTCGTAGGCAAGACATTCTCTATAGACGAGCTGATTGATGAGTACAAGTTTGAGGCGGTATTCATAGGCTCCGGCGCCGGACTGCCGAAATTTATGAATATAAAGGGTGAAAATTTAAAGGGCGTATATTCTGCAAATGAATTTTTGACCCGTATAAATCTTATGAAAGCCTATAAGCCGGACGGCAGCACGCCGGTACAGCACAGCAAGCATGTATCGGTCGTTGGCGGCGGCAACGTGGCGATGGATGCCGCAAGATGTGCGCGCAGGCTTGGCGCGGAGGTAACGGTAGTGTACCGCCGTACTGAAGCAGAGCTTCCGGCGCGCCGTGAAGAGGTCGAGCATGCCATGGAAGAGGGAATAGAGTTTAAATTCCTGACAAATCCTGTGGAGATAACAGGCGACGATAAAGGCTGGGTAAACGGGCTTATTTGCCGCCAGATGGAGCTTGGCGAGCCGGATGAATCAGGACGCAGGCGTCCAGTACCAGTAGATGGCAGCGACTTTAAGATTGACACCGACTGCGTAATAATGGCGCTCGGCACATCACCCAACCCGCTTATAAAATCCACAACAAAGGGTCTTGAAACGCAGAAATGGGGCGGCATAATAGCCGATGAAGAGACCGGCCTTACAT
>USGR01000172.1 GCA_900554165.1 uncultured Oscillospiraceae bacterium
ACTGGCGTAATATGATAAGCAATATTCATATTTTCTATTTTTATATAGTTGCAATTATACAAGAAAAAGCCTCCGAAACATCGGAGGCTTTTTGCGCTTTCGCTTTTATTTATTGCATATTAATCTGATTATCTATTGTGCCTCTATTGTCAAGCACCTCGTCGCCGCGAGTGTCTGTCAGGCCAAGCACAAATTTCTTTATTTTGCCCTTATTGAGAATAAGAGGTGTAGGCGTGCCGGTATGATTTTCAAATGAAATCCTGTCAACCGTAAGCAAATCAACGTTTGCATCGTCGCCTATATATATTGTCTCAACAGGGGTATTATTTTCCTTGCGGTAAAGCTCTTTTATGCTCAGGCTCTTAACGTTTATATACGGCTCCACCCATATAATCGCATATACATAGCTGCCGTCTTTGCCGTAAATTGTTTTTCTATCGGCTTTTGACGCATAAATGTGGTCAATCGATATACCGTCATAATGTCCTAATGCGTCACCCGCATAGCACTTAGACAGTGCTATGCAATACTGATAATATGTGCCGTAGACATTGCTTATATGCACGTTTTCCAGCGGATGCTTTACAGTAAGCATTCTTACGGCGCTGTGGCAGTCCTCTGCAAAGAGGCCGTCAATCTCTATATTCGTTATAGGACCATCGGAGCCCTCGTCGGCATTAAGCGCAATAAGGTCGTCGTAGCATGTGCCCTTAAGATTGCGGAATACGCCATAGTGGCAGTTGCCGTTAAGATGTATGCCGTCCATATTTGCCGGGCGAGGATTACCGTAATTGAAATCAAATGTGATATTCTCAAAAGTGAAATAGGATATAGTGTCAAAAGTTGCGGCATATGTGACGGGGTCTTTTATAGTCAGATTTGACACCCGCAGATTGCGCACGCCGAAAAAGAAAAACGCTGTGCCTGTATAATACGGCAAATCATCGTGGTCATAGTGGATGGGGTTCTTTCTCTGCCCCATGTTGTTGTAATTCCATATTCCGCCCATTACCTCGATATTTTCATTCATGTCGAACTCGTCGTTGTTATGAACATGCATGCCGCCGGTATGGTCCGGAAAGCAGGTCTCTATCATTTTGCCGGATTTATTATATGCCTTATTCCTAAGCATCAGGCAGTTAGAATTATCGGCAAGCCTAATCTCAGCAAAGCGCGGCAGTACCAGCCTGAAATTCGATGGCAGCTCCAGCGCCTTGGAAATAAGATAACACACCTTTGGCGCTTCAAGCGTCAATTCGTTATGACTTGCATCTATCATTTCCTGTATGGCAGCGGTATCGTCATGCACTCCGTCTCCGTATAGTGTATGCTGCATTTTGGGTTACATCCTTTCACGTATTTCTTTTATATTTTTCCTCATCCAATTCCTACAGCTTTGCGGCCGCTGCTTCATCTACCAAGAATGTTACGTCATTGTGAAGCTGCAGTACAGACGCCGGGCAGTTTGGAGTAATATTTCCCTTTACGCTGTCATAAATAGCCTGTGCCTTGGCCGAACCTGTTGCTATAAGAATAATTGACCTTGCCCTCATAATAGAGCCTATGCCCATTGTAAGCGCATATTTTGGCACTTCATCTGCGCTGTTGAAGAAGCGCTTGTTTGCTTCTATTGTGCTTTCTGTCAATTTTACTGTATGCGTCTCATTCGGGAAATAGTCCGCCGGCTCGTTAAAGGCTATGTGGCCGTTGTTGCCAATACCTAAAATCTGTAAATCAATGCCGCCAGCCCTATTTATGCGCTCTTCATATTCCTTGCAGGCTTTCTCATCGTCGCCGGAGTTGCCGTTTATAATATTTATTGCGTCTTTTCTCACATTTATATGATTGAAAAGATTCTGCATCATAAAGTATCTGTAGCTCTGGTCATGTGTGCCGTCAAGGCCGGAATATTCGTCAAGATTAAATGTCGTAACCTGACTAAAATCAATTACGCCCTCATTATAAAGCTCTATAATGCTTTTATATGTTGGAATAGGTGTTGAGCCGGTGGCAAAGCCAAGCACGCTGTCAGGCTTTTTTATCACCTGTGCCGCGTACATTGCCGCAGCCGCCTTTCCTATTTCCTCCGCTGTTTTGTAAACCTTTACTACCATGATGTATCACTCCTAAAATTAATATTATGCTTATACATAATAATATATTTTATTACGGCTCGGATATAAAATCCCACGCCTTTTTATGTACAAAGCTATTATAACAGCACACGCTGATATATACAATACAAGCTATAAATAATTATTTAAATATTGAGCCACCCTCTGAATCTATTCCCACTATCAACGGAAAGTCCCTTACAAACAATCTTTTAACAGATTCACAACCCAAATCTTCAAATGCTATTACCTCGCAGCTCTCTACCGCCCCGGCATATAATGCACCGGCACCGCCTATTGCGCAGAGGTATACTCCTTTATTACGTTTTATCGCTTCATAAACTGCCGGCGAGCGGTCGCCCTTGCCTATCATCCCTATAAGCCCATTATCCATAAGCAGCGGTGCATATGGGTCCATTCTGCCGGATGTTGTAGGGCCGCAGCTTCCAATTACCATGCCGGGCTTTGCCTGTGTAGGTCCCGCATAGTATATCACTGCGCCTTTAAGTTCAAACGGAAGCTTTCCTCCGCTTTCTATTAGCGCCTTAATGCGCTTATGCGCCGCATCCCTTGATGTATAAACCGTGCCGGTAAGCCTTATGCTGTCACCTGCTTTAAGCTCACTGGCACGGCTGCTAAGCCCCTCTGCTCTGATTATTATATCCGCCATGTTCTCACCCATCTGCTGTTTTATTCCGCTTCAAATTTGCCTATAGCCTCATTTATGTCATCACTCAGCGACTTAATATAAATCTGCGTCTTATTAAGCGTTTGTATAAGGTCCTCAGAGCTTTTAAGCGCGCTTATCTTCATCTCTTTAGATTTATCTTCGGCTTCTTTTATTATATCATCCGCACATTCTCTTGCGGCTAAAAGAATATTGCCTATATCGAGGCTCAAATCATGTACATCTTTCGTTTCATAGCGCGAATTATCTTCATCCATTAAATCGCTTAATATATCCTCTCGTACTTCAAATCCGTGAGTATTGCTAATTTCATCATTTGCTGATATAACCTGACTGCTATTAGACATATCTGTCTCGCTTGAGAACTGTTTTATATCGTTAAGCTGCTGCAGAGTGTCTTCGACCTTAGCTTTTAAAACCGCGTTATCGTTTCTGAGTCCGCCGTTTTCTGCCTCAAGAGCCGTTATAGCTTCATCAAGTTCATTTATATAGTTTATTACCTCTCGCCTGTTAAATCCGCCGAATATAGACTTTTTAAATTTTTTTGGTTTTATCATGCGGACCTCCGTATTATGACAATTTTCACTCAAATTCTCTTTTATACTTTTATATAATATGATTATAGCAATTTCACATTTAAACTTCAAGAACTATATACTTCAAAATCTTTTATAAAAGCTTAGTTTTATTCTTTTGCCGAATGGTGATTATAAATCAATATTTCACCTATTTGCTATTCGGTAGCTGAAGAACACTGTTTTAC